>CAYLJT010000256.1:0-10273 GCA_964383995.1 uncultured Polyangiaceae bacterium | reverse complement strand
TGCGACGGCGCCTGCGGTTTGGCCACGCTCGGGTCGAGCTACATCGGCTGCGACTACTACCCGACGGTAACTGCCAATTTGGTGGCCTCCCAGTTCCACTTCGCGGTCGCCGTCTCCAACACCTCCGCGAACACGGCGACCGTGACGGTCACGCAAGGCGCCAATACGCTCAACACGGTGTCCGTCGCGCCCAACAGCGTTCAGGTCATCAACCTGCCGTGGGTCGACACCCTCAAGGGACCTGCGTCCACATCGGTCGTGCCCTTCCCATCGACCGTCCAGGTCACGAAGGGGGCGTTCCGCCTGCGCTCCAATGAGCCCATCACGGTGTACCAGTTCAACCCCCTCGAATACACGCTAGCGGGCGCTTTCTCTTACTCCAACGACGCTTCCATCCTGCTCCCCGTCAACGTCTGGACGGGCAACTACCGCGTGGCTGCGCAGCACCATTTCGCGGGTGGATCGGGCTTCTATGCCGTGACAGCCAAGGACGATGGGACGGTCGTCACCGTCACCGCCGGGCCGAACAGCGGTATCGTGAAGTCGGGCGTCGCGGGCATCGCCACGACCGGAATCGGCACGACGACCCTCAACGCGGGCGACGTGCTGGAGGTCGTCACGAACGGCGGTTTGGCCACCAACGACCCCAACGACGTGACGGGCACGCTGGTGACGGCGACGAAGCCTGTACAGGTCATCGGTGGCCACCAGTGCATCTACATTCCCTTCGATCTCGGCTATTGCGATCACATCGAAGAGTCGATGTTTCCATTCGAGACGCTATCGACCGACTACCTGATCGCGGCGCCCCTCATCCCGACCGGCGGTCAGGTCGCCAAGGTCGAGTTCGTCCGCATCATTGCGACGGGCGCGAACACCCAGATCACCTACGATCCTCCCCAGGCCGGCGCGCCTACCTCGATCGCCCAGGCGGGCGCTTGGATCGAGCTCCAGAACAACGCGAGCGACTTCGAAATCACCGCCGATCAGCCCATTTTGGTGGTCCAGTACATGGAAGGGCAGACGGCCGGCGGCAACTCGGGCGACCCCTCCATGACCATCGCCGTCGCCAAGGACCAATACCGCAAAGACTACCTGTTTCACGCACCGACGAACTACGACTACAGCTACGTGAACATCACTGCTCCGGCGGGCACGAACGTCACCTTGGACGGGGCGGCCGTCGCCGGGTTCACGCCCATCGGCAACTCGGGCTACTCCATCGCGCGCGTCGCGCTCTCGAACGCCGGCACGGGCAACCACACCGTGACGGGCGACAAGGCGTTTGGCATCAGCGTCTACGGGTACGGTCAATACACGAGCTACTGGTATCCAGGCGGCTCCAACCTGATCAAGCTGCACAACTGACGCAGCTGGCGCGCCGGGTAACCCCGCAATAACCGCCGGCTTACGCCGGCGGTTATTGCGCGTCAGCGAGGATTGCGGTCTGGAAGTCGTCCCAGCTGCCGAACCCGGAGCCAAACTCGATGGCCGTCAGGTTGGGATCCACGATGACCCAAGACGGGTAGCCAAGGTTGGCCTCACCGATGGCCGGGCCAAACACCGCGAGGCCCCAGCCCCGATCCGCGAGCACGGGCGAGGTAAGATCGTATTTGTTGATCCACGTGTTGAGGTTGGCGTTCGTGGTCTCGCCGAGGACGTCGGAGAGCGAAGGCGCGAGCAACGTGACGACATGGACCGTGATGCCCTGGGCCTCCATGTCCATGACGAACTGCTCTTCGGTGCCCGCCATCGATTGGCAAGGTGGGCAGTCCATCGCGGACATGTCGATGACGAGGTAAGAGCCCTTGAAGTCGTGGAGGCGCACGGCCTCACCGCACTTGTCGAGGAACCAGCCGTCGGGGACCATCTTGCCGACCGCCAGGCCGTAATCTCCGGTGTAGACCGGCGCGTCGGACTTGGGCCAACCGCAGGCGTAGGTGTCGGGGACGGACCAGCCGGCCATCGGATCGCCCTCGCCGTCGCCCTGCGTCAGGGCGCCCGCGACGTCGAACCCGAAGGTTCCACCGACAGGGGCGTCGAGGGGGGTGACCTGGTTCAACGTGGCGATGTCGTTGCCTGTGACGGTGGCCGAGCCCTGATCGGTGGTCGGACCCTCGGAGGCCCTCCAGAAACGCCCGTCGCCGTAGCCAATCCACTCTTCGGGAGCCGGATCGCCCGACGAAATTTGCGTGAAACAGTCGTCTTTTCCGGCGGTCATGTCGACCTGCGCGCGGAAAAAGACCTCGCAGCTCGGGCACAGCCAGGGGGCCGACTCGTCCTCTACGCCCTCGTAGTGCCTTGTGTAAGCGCAGTCCGTGGCTCCGGCGGCCTTGGCCGTGTCGTCGAAGGTGACCGTCCAGGTGATGTCGCCGGTGATTGTCTTTCGGTACAGCGGCTCGGGCACGCTGCCACCGTCGCCCCCGGTCCCAGAGGTCGTCGAACCCCCTCCCGAGCCCGTCGTGCTGGTCGTGCTCGTCGTGGAGCTCGTGGTGGTCGTCGCGGCCGGGTCGTCGCCGTCACTCCCGCAGGCGGCGATCGTTACGCTCGTGGCGGCGAACAGCGAGCCAAGCACAAAAACCGAAGACAGAGACTTTCGCATAGTGCGCCATCTTAATCGATTCGCGCACCTCTTGCGGTACGAAATGGGCGAGTTTTTGCCTGGATTTTGGAACAGGCGGGTCAACTTTTTGTGACCCCGAAAGAACGTGCGCGCCTTCGTCGTCGACGCGGCCCCTGTCCGCGCCTAAGAATGCGCCGCCATGATCGAAGAAGGGCCAAACTTCGTGCATTCGTCACGTGTCCTCGCGGCTTATGTGGAGGCCATCGTGCGGGGACGGCGGGTGGTCGTCTTCGGAGATGCCACGTCGGGGCTCGCCGAAGAGCTCGCCGAACGGGGCGCGCGGCTCGTGCATGCGTACGACCCCGATCCGGCGCGCGCGGCCGAGGCCTTGGCTCGCGTCGCACGGCCCGCGCGGGGGCTCGCGTTCGCCGCCTTGAGCGACGATTTGGGCGTGCGCGACGGGGCGTTCGACGTGGCCGTGGTGCCCGATCTGTCCCTGTTCTCGGACGCCGAGGCGCTGGTACGCCGAGCGCGCCGCGCGGTGTCGAGCACGGGCATCGCCGTGATCGCGTCGCCCAACCCCGACGCGAAGCGCCGCCTGATGGGCCCTTCGCCGGTCCACACACCCCTCGGTTACTACGAGCTTTACGATCTCGTGTCGCTCCAGTTCGCCAAGGTGCGGATGGCGGGGCAGGCGCCCTTCGTGGGCTACGCCATCGCCGCGCTCGCCGAGGCCGGCGACATCGCGGTGACCGTCGATACGTCGCTCTTGGAGCGCTCCGAGGAGCCCGAGCTGTTCGTTGCCCTCGCGGGGGAGCGACCCGTCACCCTCGACCCGTACGCCGTGATCGAGGTGCCCCTCGAGGCCGTGCCCTTCGCCAGCGCCGAGCGCCTCGACAACGACGACCTGCACGCCGAAAAAGCCGAGCTGGAGGCGCGTTTCACGCTGGTTTCGTTGGAGCTCGAACGGGCCGGCGACCGGGTTCGCGACGAGGTGGCGAAGGCCAACGAGCTTGCCCAACGCGTGACCATTCTGAGCACGCAGAACGCCGAGCTCGCCCAACAGCTCGAGGTCAAAGAGGGTCGCCTGCGTGAGATCGACTCGCGCGCGGGCGACTCGCACGTGCGCGCCGAGCGCTTGGCCCACGACAACCACGAGCTCGAAGAAGAGCTTGCCCGCCAACGGGACCGAGCGACCCGGCTCTCGAAGCAGCTCGATGACGACCGGCGGACGCGCCAGAAGCTCGAAGTGGAGCTCGGAATGCTGCGCGCGCGCCCCGATCTCGCGGGCGCCAAAGACCGCCTCGACGCCAGCGTGCGCGAGCTCGCCGAGCGGGATCGGCGCATCGCCGAGCTCGAAGCGCTCTTGGCCGCCAAGAACGAGGAGCCCGTGACCCTGCGCTTGCCCGCGGGGAGGATCAGCGAGCTGGAGGACGCGCTGCGCGACGCTCAACTGCAGAACGAGGCGCTAGCCGCAGAAAAGGCCGTCGAAGAGGAGCGTGTCCGAGACTTGTCTCGGTCCCTCGCGGAGGTGACCGCCGAACGCGACGCGGAGGCCCTGCGCGTGGCGGCCCTGGCGGGCGAGGTCGAGGGGCTCAAGAGGGCCGCGACGGATCTGCGCGACACCTTGCTGAACGAGGCCGAAGCGGGGCGAACGGCCGAGATCGACGCGCTGGAGCAGGCGCTCGTCGAGCGAGGCCGCGCCATCGCCGGATTGCAAAAGGATCTGCACGAGGCGGAGCGCGTCGGGCGCGATCTCGTGCAAGAGCTCAGCGCTCGCGAACGTGTGGCGTTGGGCGCGGAGCCCAGCGAGCTCGACGAGCTGACGCGCCGGCTCGACACCCTCGCGGCGTCGGCGGCCCGCAGCGAGGCCGAGCTGGTGACGGCGCGTCTGCGTGTGACCGAGCTGTCGCGGAAGCTCGAAGACGCCGAGCGCGCGAGCCCGCCGAACAGCGCGGGCGCGACGGCCCACGCCGAGCTCGAAGCAGCCCTCGTGGCGGCTCACCGCGAGCTGGCCGAGCTGCGCGCGGCTCTGGCCGCAGAGACGGCGCGCGGTGAAGGGCTCGCGGCCGCCGCCTCCGCGCAGAGCGCGCTGCTGCATCAGGTGGCGGGGGGCTCGTGAAAAGACTGGCGAAGGCGCTGCTCGCGGCGGCCGTGGTCCTCGGGCTCGGCGCCTGCGGCGAGCCAGGGCCGGAAGCGCCCCAAACGGGCCTCGAGGCCGTGCGCAAGAAGGGGCGTGCTTCGGAGGACGCGGAGCTCGTCGGGCGCTGGTTGATGTCGGAGCTTCTGATGCCTGGCGGCACCGCCGCGCAGACGGTGGAAGCCCGGCGCAGCCTCGATCGTTTGAGCTCAAAAGGAATGCTGGCGCCCCTCGCCAAGGCCACCGACGACGACGTGCACGGTCGTTTCAGCAAGGCCTTCGACGGCTACCTGGCGACCTTGAGCGCGGCGCGGAACGATGAGACGGCCCACGCGGGGCTCATCGCCTGGCTCGCCGCATCCCGCTTGCAGCGCCTGCGCTCGAGCGTCCCCGACGGCTGGACGCGCGCGCGTGGCTTCGTCGAGCAGGCCCTCGCGTCGCCCGGTCACATCGGCTGGAGCGCGCGGAGTGAGCTCGTGGATTTGTGGGCGAGCGAGACCATCTTCCGCCAGCCCACGCCCAAGGGCGCACCTGCCCCGATCGACGTCGCCGCGAAGCAGCACGGCTGTGTCACCCACGCGCGGATGGCGGGGCCCTTCGGCCACCAGGCGGCGACGGACTACGGCGTGCATTTCGAGGCCGAACGTCCAGGGCCCTGGCCGCCGTCATTTCCGAGGGATCCGCGCCGCCTCGATCCGCCGAGGATCCTCGAGACCGAACGCGTCGGCTGCCAATTTTTCCCCGCGGACGCCGTGGGGGGCGGTGTGTTCTACATCGAGAGCTACATCGACCTCAGCGCCGAGCGCGAGGCGATCGTGGCCGTGCAGGGTGCCGTGGCGGTGTTCGTCGACGATCGCGAGGTGCTCACACGGCCCAGCGATGCATGGGGCATTTGGCCGCGTTTTGGCGCGCAATTGCGCCTCTCCGCGGGGCGCCACCGGATCCTCGCGCGGGTCGCGGGCGCCGAGACGTCGATCCGCATCCTCGCGCCCGTAGGCACGCCCCTCGATGTGGTCTCGTCCGACGATCCGACGCCTTCTTACGGCGAACGCGCGCCCATCCTGCTCTCGGATCCGAACGTCTTGGCGCCCTTCATGGAGGCCTCCTCGGTCCCACCGCAACCGGGTGTGGGCCCGGCCTCGCGTGAGGGGACCGACGATCCGATCTTGCGCTACGTCGCCGCGAACCTCTCGCAGCTCGAAGGGCAGCACGACCTCGCGAGCGTGCTCATCGAGCCGCTGGTGGCGGATGTCGGCAAGGCGTCCGGTCCGATCCTCGGTTACCAAGCGACGCTCGTCGAAAAAGATCCCATTTTCCCCGAGTCGGATGGGCACGACTTGGCGCGCACGCTGCGCGAGAGCGCGGTCGAAAAGGACCCCGAGCTGTGGTGGCCGACGTTATGGCTCGTGCTCGACGAGGCCGAAAAACGCGGCGCTCCCGAGGTGGTTCCGAAGCTCGCGGCGCTCGCTGATCGCTTTCGCGAGGTGCCCGAGCTCGTGCGTGGTCTCGCGGCGGTCTACGGTCGGCTCGGTTGGCGCGCGGAGCGCGCGCGCACCATTGAGGCCGCGGCCGCTCGTTTCCCCGAAGACACCGAGATCCTGAGCTCGCTGCTCGATCTTTACGACGCCGATGGTCGCACCCAAGAAGCCGACGCCGTGGCCGCGCGCATCGAGACCTTGGAGCCCGACGCCGAGGTCACGTTCCAACGGGCCCTCGCCCGCAGGGACTACGACGCCGCCATCGCGGAGCTGCAAAAGCTCGGTGAAAGAAGGGCCGATCGCCGCGACATCGCGATTCGTATTGGCGACCTTTTGACCCGCGCGGGGCGCAAGTCCGAGTCGATGGATGTGCTCGAGCGCGACCTCGAGAAGGATCCCAAGAGCGGCGCGGCGCGCCTCGCCGTGGCCGACGCGCGTTTCGCAGGAGGGGACCGCGGAGCCCTCCGTCAGGCGCTGGTCGATGCTATCGAGCAGGGCGCCGAAACCGCTTCGTTGCGCGAGGCGATCGAGCTCGTCGAGGGGCTCACGGAGCTCGATCCATTTCGTGAGGACGGCCTCGCCATCGTGCGCGCCTACGAGGCGCTCCCCGAGAAGCTGCCCGGCAATGCGGCGCGGGTCCTCGACTACGCGGCGCTGTGGGTCCACGAGGACGGCTCGGCGCGCATGTTGGAGCACGAGATCATCCACGTCGCGTCGCGCGAAGCGATCACGGCCTTGGCGGAGCAGCGCGTCCCCGGCGGCCTCGTGTTGCGCATGCGCACCATCAAGCGGGACGGCCGGGTGATGGAGCCCGAGTGGGTGTCGGGCAAGCCGACCCTGACCATGCCTCACCTCGAGGTCGGCGATTACATCGAGACCGAGTCCGTGGGTTGGCTGCGCGGCGATGGGCGCGGTGGGCGCGTCTTCCAAGGTCCGCGTTGGTTCTTCCGCGAAGAGGGCCTGTCGTATTGGCGCAGCGAGCTCGTGGTGGTCTCACCGAAGAGCAAGCCGTTCGACGTCGAGGTGGGGGGTCAAGTCCCGCCGCCCACGGTGCGCGAAGATGGCGCGCTCGTGACGCGCAGGTGGCGCGTCGATCGCAGCCCCGCCCTGCCCGAAGAGCCCGGCATGGCGCCCATTCAAGAGTTTTTGCCCAACGTGCGCATCGGTTGGGGCGTGAGCCTCGACGAGCGCATCGCCTACTCCGTGGACAGCGCGGCCGACCTCACGCCCGCCGATCCGCGCCTGGCCAGGGTCGCGCGTACGATCGCGGGCTCGGGCGACGCCGACGCGCGAACACGCCGGATTTACCGCTGGATTTTGGCGAACGTTGAACCTCAAAACGAAAATGATCCGCGGCGCACGGTGATCGGCAAGGCGGGCAACCCCGGCGAAGCGTTCCGCTACCTCGCGCGCTTGGCGGGCATCCAGGTGTCCTACGGCTTGGTGCGCGATCGCCTGGTCGAGGCGCCACGCGGACCGTTCAGCGAGGCCGAGCAGTTCTCCTCGGTCGTCATGCGTGTCGCCAAGAAACAGGGCGCCGAGTGGCTGATCGTCGGCGACAAATACGCGCCCTATGGCTACTTGCCGAGCTCGCTCCGCGGCCAACCCGCGGTGGTCTTGGTGCCCGGTGCGCCGCGCGAGACGACGTCCACCGGCGGCGCCCGCGACGCCGTCGTGAGCGAGGGACAAGTCGTGCTCGCGGAAGACGGCTCGGCCTCCATTACGCTCGATCAGCGCTACGAAGGAAAATTCGCGATCGGCCTCCGGCGAGCCCTCGAGACGATCGCCGACGCCGAGCTCCCCGACGCCGTGGAGTCGCAGCTCCTGTCGAACCTCTTGCCCGGGGCGCGGCTCGAAAAGCTCGACGTCAAGAAGCTCGAAGATCTCGACGAACCGCTCACTCTCGCCATGAAGATCCACGTGCCGAGCCTCGCGCGCCCGGGCGAGCAGGGCCTCGTCTTGGCGCCTCCTTTCACGATGAACCTCGCCGCTCTCGCGGCCCTCCCGACGCGCGAAACACCGCTCTACATCTCCGAGGGCATGACCACCCACTCGGAGGTGCGCCTCTCGATCAGCCTGCCGAAGGGCGCCCGCTTGGTCGGCGATTTGGCGCAATTCCAAGGGGAAAATCAGGCGATTTCGGTGGTCGTGGCGGACGCGTTCAAGGGCCAAACCCTGGAGCTCCGACGCACCATCGATCTGCCCGCGGGCCGCATCCAGCCCGAGGTGTACGCCGAGTTTCAACGCTTCGCGCGGGCGGCCGACGCGGCTCTGCAACGCGACATCGTGGTGCAACTGCCGCGATGACCACGGCGATGCCCAAGCTCCGAGGCTTCGGCACCTCGCCGGGGATCGCGCGCGGGCCGGCCCTCGTTCTCCGAGACGACGACGATCTTCACGAGGTGCCTCGGGGCTGCATCGTGATCGCGCGCATCGTGCATCCCCACCTCGCCCCGCTGTTTGTGCGCGTCGGGGGCGTCGTCGTCGAAGAGGGCGCGATCCTGCAGCACGCAACGACCCTCGCGCGCGAGCTGGGCGTCCCGGCCGTGGTGGATTGCCGCGGCGCGACGCAGGCATTCCAAAGCGGCATGTGGGTCGAGGTCGACGGCACCGAGGGAACGCTCGGCGCGCTGCCCATGCCCTGAGCGTCAGCCCCGCCACAGGGCCGTGATCCGGCCGGCCCCGATGCCGTGCTTGCGCAGGTGCTCGTCATTGGCCTCCCACGCCGCGCGCCGCCTCGCCACGACGTTCGTTGGAGCTCCAACGGTCATCTCTTCGAGCCTCCAAAACAAGAGGTTCTCCGCGACCTCGCGGGGCATGCCGCGCTCCACCGCCAGGTGTCGCAAGGCGGGCAACAGGCCCTCGAAGAACGCGGCGCGCACGAGCGCGGTCTCGTCTTCGAGGAAGGCGAGCGTGCGGGCGAGCGCCCTGCGCAGCGCGGACGGTTCACCGACCGCGGCTTCCACGGGGGCGCCCGCGATGCGCCCGAGCCGCGCCTCGATCTCTGTCCGAGACAAATCCCCCAGCGTCGTTCTCAAGGCACGCGCCACGTAGCTCGGCTCCTCGTAGCCCGGCGCGTCCCACGCGAGCGGGCCCATCCCGCGATGGGACGCGCAAAACGCCGCGATTTCTGGGCGCGTCTCGCCGTGGAGGCCCACCTTCGCCAGGTCTTCTCCCGCGTCGAGCAAGCCGAGCCCGAGCCGCAGCACGTCGCACAGCAGCCGTTGGCCCGGGCTGGGGTGCGGCAACGGCGGCGGCTCCGTGTCGCCCCGCGCGGCAAGCGCCTGCAGCAGCGCGTCCGGCACGAACTTCGTGAGCAGGCCGAAGGGCAAGACCCCCGCGATGGCGGCGCCCCACGCCTCGACGGCCTCGAGCGCTGGGGTGTTCGGGCCCTGCTCGTAGGCGCGCGTCAACGCCGCGCAGGCGGCGTCGAGCCTGCCCACGAAGCGCTCGCTCCACGCGTCGTCCACATGCTCCGCGACGTGGGCGCGCACGCGCTTCATCGCCTCCGCGTCGAGGTACAGATCGCCCTCCTCCGAGAGCCGCGCGTCGAAACGTCGAGCCGGCAACACCTCTTCGGCCTCGACCCAGGTTGCGACGCGATCGAGGCTTTGAAAGCAGGAGATTTGAAGCGGCAACGCCACCAACCTTCGGCGGTAGGGCGCGCTCACGCCTCGGGCTCCCCGAGGGCTGCGTCGACCGCGGCGTCGATGCGCGCCAGCGCGTCGCCCTCCGCGAGCTCGCTCGTGTCGAGCTCGAACAGCGGTCCCAAGCGCGCGGCGTGGAAGCGCAAGGATGCCTCGCGCCGCGCGAAGAAGGCAGGGTCGTCCATGGTCCAACGCTCGACGGGACGCAGAGCCTTGGGGCCCGTGCGCCGTCGAATACGCTCCTTCGCGACACCGTGGCTCGCGACGAGCAGCACCGTCAACGCGGGCTTCACGAGGTAGGGCTCGAAGGCCGCCGTGTACGCGAGCATCTCGTCGTCTTCCATGTGGCCCTGCGCGGCGATCAGCGAGAGCGGCCCCGGCAGGTAGCGCTCGGCCACGACATGCGTCGCCGTCAGCTCCGCGCGAATCATCTCGGCGAGGTGGA
>CAYLJT010000255.1:0-10282 GCA_964383995.1 uncultured Polyangiaceae bacterium | reverse complement strand
GTCGTCAACGACGAGGATCTGCTTCTTTTCCGGGAGCATCACCCCGCGAGCCTACCAGAATGGCGTCCCCGCTACGGGCTCGCCGCCCATCGCCACAAAGGTCTTCGATTTTCTCGATTCTCTGGCGCTCGGTCAGTATGCTCGCGCCCGGACTGGTCGGAGGATCATCGAATGCGAGGGCCGAAGACGCCTAGAAAAGGGCGGACCGAAGCATCTAAGAGGCGCTCCATGCGATGGGCGGGCGGCGCGTTGTTCTCGGGCGCCCTGTTGCTTTTGAGCGCCACCCAGGCCCTCGGCGAACAGCCCCAATACGCAGAATGCACGCGTAAGCCCACCGACTCGGACATCGAAGGCGCCAAGGGCGCCCACAAGGCCGCCACCCAGTTCTTCGAGCGCGCCGACTACGACCGAGCCATTCAATACTGGCGCGACGCCTACAACTTCGACTGCACCAAGCCCGCGCTCCTGCTCAACATCGCGAACGCCTACGAGAAGAAGGGTGATCGCGAAGCCGCGGTGCTCACGTTGGAGGCCTATCTGCGGTTTGCGCCGGGGGCGCCCGATGCAAAGACCATTGCCGAAAAGGTCGCCAACTTGCGGGCCCTCATGCGCCCGGCGGCGACCAGCACCACGGGCCCCGGTCCGACGCCTTCCGCCAGCGAAGACGCGGGCGCGCCGCCGCCTCCTCCGCCGGACGCTGGCTCGGGCGGTGGTGATGGACCTGGCCTCGCGCCGTGGATCGTGGTGGGCGTGGGCGGTGTCGTCGCCATCGGCGGCGGTGTGCTGTTGCCCATCGGTCTCGGCAAGGTGTCGGACGCCGAGGCCGCGTGCCCCGTGCGCAGCGAATGCAAAGACCAGGCGGTCGTCGACGACGGCAACAGCGGCCGCACGCAGGCGCTCCTGGGCGGCGTGGCCCTCGGCGTAGGGGTTGCGGCCGTGGCGGGCGGCTTGGTGTGGGCCTTCGTGCTCGACGACAGCGGCGAGTCCGCGAAGTCCATGAGCGTGACGCCCGTGGCCGGTCCCGAGGGTGGCGGCGTCGTCACCACCTTGCACTTCTAAGATTTCGTTTGATCTCAAACAAAATGGCGATCGCGCCGGGCCGGGGGCCGGCCCGGACGATCGGCGGCGATCAGCGCCGCTGGAGCGAGCGGATCGCGACCTGCGCTTCTTCCTTGCGCGCCGCGACGGCGTTGGCGGTGACCGCGTAGATGAGCAAGAGCTGGTCGTTGCTGCCCGGGTTCACCGTCGCGTACTCGATGTAGCCCCCGGGCCCTTTGAAGAAGCAGCTGCCATCGCCGATACGGGCGGCGAAGCCGTCTCGGCTTACTGTTCCCGCTTTGGGAGACCCCCACGCGATGCCGCTCACGCCCAGCGTTCCGGCCGCTTGCCCGAGCTTTGCGGTCGACTCGCCCGGTTGGTTGAACGTCGTGAAGGCGAGGATGGCCGTGCCGTCCGGGGACTCGAAGAGAGCCCAATCGTTTTTGATGTCGCGACGCCAGCCAGGGGGCGCCAAAAACTTGATGTAGGGTCGCTCGGCCGTGATCCAGTCGTTCGAGCTCGCGGATGTGTCGCTCGAATCGGAGCTGGCCGACGACGAGCTCGAGCCGCCCAAGTACACGCAGAACAGGCAGCCACCGAGGCTCGACGCGAGCACGACGACGACCGCGATGAGCACGATGAGCGCGACGTTCGGGCCGTCCTTCTTCGGCGGGCCGCCCGGAGGCCCACCCGGGTGCGGCGTTTGGCCGTAGCCGCCGTAGCCGGCCTGCGTGGGATAGCCCGGCGGCTGCCCGTAGCCCGGTCCATAGCCAGGTGGAGGCGGTTGCCCGTATCCCCCTTGCTGGGGCGGATAACCCCCACCCTGCGGCGGATAACCTCCGCCTTGCGGCGGGTAACCTCCGCCCTGAGGCGGATAACCAGGCGGTTGCATGGCGCCTAGGTCAGCAGACGCGGGGACTGCCGCGCAAGCGTTGTCGTGTGCGCGGGCTATTTCTCCGCCGAAGTGCCGCGCAGCAAGGCTCCAAAGCCGAAGTAGGTCATGGCATCTTTCACGTTCGACAGCTTGCGTCGCGCCCACGACATGTGACGGCTGGTGACGTACTCGAACGTGAGCACGATGCGCGTTTCGCCCTCTGAAACAGGCGTAACGCCGTGGTAGATGCGGTCACCGTTGAACAGCACCAGGGTGCCGGGGCTGGTCGCCACGTGCAGCGCCTCGTCGGCGCGCGCCGCGTCCGTCTTTCGAAACGGGTAGCAAACAAGCCGGCTCGAGGAGTTGTCGACGAGGCCAATCAGCACCGTGTAGCGAGCCTCGGCGTAGTGCGAGGTGTCGTAGTGAAACCCGATGTGGTCCCCCGCCTCGGTGTAATAATAAATGGCCGTCGCGTGGGGGTCGTCTTCGGGGCACGTGAGGAGCTTCGCCCCGGTGATGGCTTCGAGGTGCTCGATGAAGGCCGGGCTGTAGTAGAGCGCGTGTATCGCGGGGGCCCCAGCACGGAGCTGAAAATGGCTTACGCTGCCGCTTTTTTTGTAGAAGGGGACATGCTTGCGCTGGGCCTCGGGGGCGAGGCGCACGGCCTCGTCGACCATCTGGGCGAGGTGCTCGGTGGGCACGAAATCGCTCGTGATGATCAGCTCGTTTTGCTCGAGGTAGAGCTGGCGCAGCGCAGTCAGGTCGTTGGGTTGCGCGGGCGCCCGCTGGGCCTGTTTTCCGCGGCGCGTGCTTGGCGGTGTTTCGTCGGTCCCGTAGAAGGAACGCTCGGGGTTGAGAAAAGATGTGGTCATCGAAAATCGGCTCCGAAGGCGCTGGTTTGGAGTGCGAGCACCGGGACCGCGGACGCCCTTGCTGTAGTCCGCGAAGAGCCTTCCGCAAGCCGCGAAACACAACTTCACATTCCCGACGCATTCGCCGAGCTCGTTCCAGCGGGCCCCTTCCGGCGCCCCGTGCGCGGGGTGTTAACCTTGCTGTCATGCCTTCGATTTTGGTGGTGGAGGACGAGCCCGCGATCGCGGAGTCCATCGCGTACTCGCTGCGTCGCGACGGCTTCGCGGTGGTCGTCGCGGGCACGCTCGCCGATGCATCGCGAGAGGTTCCCTCCGCGGATCTCGTGGTGCTCGACCTGATGTTGCCCGACGGCAGCGGCTTCGATCTCATCGGCGAGGTTCGGCGCGGCACCCGGGCGACGCCGATCATCGTGTTGTCGAGCCGCGATAGCGAAGCGGATCGCGTGGCGGCCCTCGAGACCGGGGCCGACGACTACGTCACAAAACCCTTTTCTCCGCGGGAAATCGTGGCCCGCGTGCGGGCCGTGTTGCGTCGTGTCGCAGCGCCCGCGCCGACCCCTGCTAGCGCTCGTGGGCCCCTCCTTTTGGGGGTCGACGAGGCCACGCGCCGGGCCCACGTGGACGGTTCGGCGTTGGAGCTGACGCGTGTCGAGTTCGACCTGCTCGCTTGCCTGTTGAACGCGCCGGGGCGGGTCTTCACGCGTGCCCAGCTCATCGATCAGGTGTGGGGCGACGGCTTTGCGATCACCGATCGGACCATCGACTCGCACGTGAAGAGTCTGCGCCGCAAGGTCACCGACGCGGGGGGCGACGCGGGGTTGATCGAGACCGTGCGCGGCGTGGGCTACCGCGTGAATGATGGACCGAGCGGTCGCGGCGAGGGTGCATGAGCGGCATCGACAGCGCGGCGGTCTTCGCGGCCGTCGCGGGGGTGGTGCTCGTGCTGTTCACGACCTTCGTTGCGAGCCGCCTCGTGCGCGCACGGCGGGCCGGTTGGTCGATCCGATTGCAGTTGTTCGTGGCCTTGGCGCTCCTCGTGAGCGCGTTTGCCGTGGGCTTGGGCCTCCTGGTGCTCAACCGCATCGACGCCCGGGCGCGATCCCTGGCGGAGAACGCAGCGCAGGGCGAAGCGTTGGTGGTCGCGTCGTTGTTCGCGGACCGCGTCTCGAAGGGCGAGAGCCTCGACACCTTCGCAACCGACATCTGGCGCGCGCAGGCGGACTCCGACGAGCCCAGCTCGATCGCGCTTTTTGACGCGGAAATGGCCCCTCTTCCGCGGGGCGTCGAGGTCCCTGCGGCGCCCGACGGTACCCTTGCGCTGACCGTTCCCATCACCGTCGAAGGGCGTGTCGTGGGGCACGTGCGCGCGGTGAAGCCGACGCTGCGTTTGGCGCGCACGCTGCTCGATTTCACACCCGCCGCGATCATCACCGGCGTGGTCATGATCCTCATGGCGGCCGGCAGCGCCGCGTGGATTGGCGCCACCATCGCGCGTCCCATCGAAGCGCTCACTGAGTTCGCCGTGCGAGTCAGCGAGGGCGAGCGTCGCGCGCCACCGCCGCCGGCCCAGGGGCGCGAAGTGCAGCGCTTGTCGCGCGCCATCGATTCGATGCGTCGGGAGCTGGAAGGCCGTCCCTTCGTGGAGACCTTCGCGGCCGACCTCTCGCACGAGCTAAAAAATCCCGTGGCGGCCATCCGTGCGAGCGCCGAGGTGTTGGCCGATGGAGCGCTGGAGGAGCCCGAAGAAGCGGCGCGCTTCGTCGCGCGCATCCGCGAAGCGACCGCGAAAATCGAGTCGTTGCTGGGCGACTTGCTGAGCCTCGCGCGCATCGAAGCGCGCGGTGTCGACGATGCGGCCCTCGTGGACTTGGCGGTGTTGGCCCGCCAAGCGGCCGAGCGCGCCGCGGAACGTGGCGGAAGCGTCCAGGTGGTGGCGCAGGGACCCGTGATGGTGCGCGGGGACGGCTTGTGGCTCGGTCGCGCCATCGAGAATTTGCTCGACAACGCCCGCGTGCACGGCACCGGCGACGTTCCGGTGCGCATCGAGCTAGCCCGCGTTGGCTCGCAGGTGATCGTGAGCGTTCGCAACGGCGGCCACATCGGAAAGCACGTGAGCATGCGGCTTTTCAAGCGTTTCGTGACCACCCGCGCGGATCGCGGCGGCACCGGCCTGGGTCTCGCCATCGTGCGCGCCATCGCCGAGGCCCACAGCGGCTCGGCCGAATGCACCAGCGTTGGGCCCCCGGAAGTGGAGCTGCGCGTCACGCTGCCCGCCGCCTGACGAGCGCACCGAGCGACTCGTCTCCACGAAACCTTCACAAAGCGACCACGGATCTCCCCTTGGCCCGCCTTGCGGGCGGCGCATGATGACGACCCATGAGCCACCCCATTCCCAGCCACATCGCCATTATCCTCGACGGCAACGGACGCTGGGCTTTGCAGAGGGATTTGCCGCGCACGAAGGGGCACGAGCGGGGGCTCGACGCCGTCCGCGCCACCATTCGAGCCTGCAACGACCGAAATGTGCGCTACCTAACGCTCTACGCATTCAGCGTGGCCAACTGGTCCCGGCCAAAGGCCGAGATCGACACGCTCATGCGCCTGTGCGCGGAGTTCGCGGAGACCGAGCGCGAAGAGCTCGTGCGCCGCGGCATTCGCGTCAAGGTGATTGGCGACCTCGAAGAGCTGCCGACGCCTACGCGAAGGGCCGTGGAAGACCTGGTCGAAGCCACGCGCTCGGGCACGACGATGACGCTCGCGCTGGCGCTCTCCTACGGGGGCCGACGGGACATGGTCTCGGCCATTCGCGCCCTCGTGGCGCGGGCGCGCACGGGCGAGGTGATCCCCGAGGACATCGACGAAGCGTCCCTGCGCGACTACCTCACGACGACAGGCCTCCCCGATCCCGACCTCGTGATTCGCACCGGTGGAGAAAAGCGTCTGAGCGACTTCCTGTTGTACGAATGTGCCTATGCCGAGCTGTTCTTTTCTGAGGCACTGTGGCCTGACTTCAACGAAGCCATTCTCGACGAGGCCATTGCGGTGTTTGGTCGGAGGCAGCGCCGCTACGGTCGGACGGCGGAACAAGTAGGCTGAGCCCAGCGCTCTTTTTGCCGGCTTCATTGAAAGCGGGGGGACAAAAAGAAACGGGGCGGTCACGCTGACCGCCCCGTTTGGCTTAGCCGAGAAACGAAGGGTTACTTCGCTTCTTTGAGGGCGCGATCGATGGTCTTCTTGAACTTCGCGAAGGGCTGCGCGCCGCTCACGAAGTAGCCATTGATCACGAAGGCGGGCGTGCCGCTGATTCCGCCCTTGTCACCGACGGCCGCCTCGGCGTCGACGAACGCCTTGTGGGTGCCGGCGTCGAGCGCCTTCTTGAACTTCGCCATGTCGATGCCACCGAGCTCTTCGGCGTACTTCTCGAGCGAAGCGCGGGAGAGCGCCTCGGGCTTGCCCTGCTCCGAGAACAGACGGTCGTGGTACTTCCAGAAGCCGTCGTTGCCCTTTTGCTTGAAGATCTCTTGGGAGGCCTGCGAGGCCAGGGGCGCATTGGCATGCATGGGAAGGGGCTTGTGGCGCCAAACCATCTTGACCTTGTCGCCGTAGGCTTCAGAGACCTGCTTCAGCGTGTCTTCGACGCGCTTGCAGAAGGGGCACTCGAAATCGCTGAAGATCTGGATGGTGACCTTCGCCGTCTTGCCACCCTTCCAGGGAGCGTCGGGCCCGGGGGCGTCGACGGTCTTCATTTCGGGGGGAGGGGGCTCTTTGCCGTCTTTGATCAGCTCGGCATAGACGTCCTTCGGGGCAACACCCTTCTTGATGAGGGCATCGGCCTTGACGATTTCCTCGTCGATGACGGCCTTGAACTTCTCGACGGGCTGGGCGCCCACGAGACGACGACCGTTGATGAACATGTGCGGGGTTCCGGAAGCCTGAAGGTCATCGGCCAGCTCTTGATCGGCCGCGATGCTCTTCGCGTACTTCTTGTCGGCCATGGCGCTCTTCACCTTGTCGACATTCAGACCAAGCTCCTTCGCGTAGCCGAGGAGGTCTTCGTCGCTCAGCTTTTGCTGATTCTTGAAGAGCAGGTCGTGGGCCTCCCAAAAGCCCTTGTCGCCCTTTTGCGCGCGGGCTTCCATCGTCAGCTCGGCGGCGGGCTCGGCCCGGGGGTGGAAGGGAAGGGGCTGGTTTTTCCAGACGAAACGGATCTTGTCGCCGTAGGTCTTCTCGAGCTCGGCAAAGGTCGGCTCGACCTTGCTGCAGAAGGGGCACTGGAAGTCCGAGAAGATCACGACGGTGACCTGGGCGTTGGGGTTGCCTTTGACGGGCGAGTCGCCGACGGGAACCTTCCAAACGGTCTTGTCGTCCTGTTGCGGCTGCTGGGGCTTGTCGTCGCCACGGGGCTTGGCCGGAGGGGCCTTTGCCAGGTTCTCTTTCGACAGCTCGACATAGACCTTGTCGGCCTTGACGCCGGCAGCCATCTTGTCTTGAGCGGCCTTGAGCTGCTCGTCGATGAGCGCCGTGAACTTTTCCACGGGCTGCGCGCCCGAGAGGAACACGCCATTGACGAACTGCGCGGGAGTGCCGGTCACGCCAATGGGCTTGCCTGAGGCGACATCCGCGTCGATCTTGGCGTCAAACTCCTTCTTGTCGAAGGAAGCCTTGAACTTGGCTTTGTCGACGCCAGCCTCGGCCGCCCACGCCTCGAAGTTCTCGGGGGTGAGCGCCTTTTGGTTGGCAAAGGCCTTCTCGTGGAACTTCCAGAAGGCCTTGGAGCCCCCGAGGCGGAAGACCGTCTCGGCCGCGAGGTGCGCGGGGCGAGCGTCCTTGTGGAAGGGAAGGGGGTTGTGCTTCCAGATGACGCGGAGCTTGTCGGGGCCGTACTTCTCTTTGAGCTGAGCGTAGGTGGCTTCGACGCGGCTGCAGTAGGGGCACTGGTAGTCGCTGTAGAGGACGATCGTGACGGGCGCCGTGCGATTGCCCCACATGGGGTCCTTCGCGCTGACCGGGACACCGGCCTGCTCGTCGCTCCACGCCGCGCCGCCTTCGGTGACTTCGGCGGTCGCTTCTTCTCCGTGGCCTTTGCCGACGCCGCCGCGATCGACACCCCACATGAGGCCCATCCCTGCGAGGAAGCAGAGGATAAAGCCTACGATGGCTGTTCCCTTATTCATGTTCTCAATACCTTCCGTGCACCGCCCGGGCGGACGAATTCCGCCGCGAGACAATGCCTGTTTCGCCGCCGAGCATTCGGCGACGGTTGGTGACCAAAACCGTGAGTGTTCCTGGCCCTGTGGGCGGGGCGCGGAGGGACCGCGCCGTTAGCGCCGTGGCGGGTGAAACACGTCGTGTGCGATGCCCCGGCGCGGTCCCCCGGCCGCGTCGGCAAAATCGAGAAGCGTCACCACGTAGACGACCTGGGGCAGGTCGGCGACGGGGTTGACCGTCATGTCTGCCAGCGTTTTGGGTTGGGACACGCCGGGCTCCCAAGGACGGGAGGTAGGGTCGGAGGCTTCGAGGCTGCTACCACAGGGGGCGGCTTCGATGCTCGCGTCGGACACCGGATGCACGCGCAATGGCGCGATGGTGGACGCCGCGGTGATGTCGCACAACGGCGCGGCCTGCGTCTCTCCCGTTTCGTCGTCGACCACCGTCACGATGGTGCACATCGGCTCGGGCAGGGCCGTGATCCCCGGCTCGTCGTCGCACACCGGGATGATGGCGGCCTTCGCCAGTCCGGGCAGGAGCAGCGCTACGGCGAGCGCCCACGCCGCCCAAAAAAGGCGCGCGAGGACCATCGACGGGGCACTTCGCAGAACCGGCATGCGAGTGCTTCACCTAACCGACCTTTTTGGCCCGCGCAACCCAGCGACCGCACGTCACGAATTTGGCCCACCTTATCCTACATCCGTAGGTTGGGGTCCATGGCCCCCTCCGAAGCTTCCTCAGCGTCCTCCACCGCGACCCGCGAAGAAGGCTCCCACAGCGACGAGGCGAAGGCCTTTCGCAAGGAGGAGCTGCCTCGGATCGTGGGCCGTTACGCGCTGCTGAAGCTGCTCGCGCGGGGTGGCATGGGCGAGGTGTACATGGCCTCGACGACGGGCATCGAAGGCGCCGAGCGGCCCGTGGTCGTGAAGGTGATTCGCCGCGAGCATGTGAGCGATCCCAGCTTCTTCGCGCGGTTTTTGGATGAAGCGCGGGTGCAAGCGCAACTGCCGGGATCGGGCGTGGCGCAGGTGATGGACGCCGCGATGGACGACGAGACCGGCGAGCCGTACGTGGTGATCGAGCACGTCGAGGGGCGCAGCCTCGGCGATGTGCGCGGGCGTTTGGCGCAGGTCGGCGAGCGGCTCGGTTGGGCGGAGGCCGTCGCTCTCGCCACGATGATGGCCGAGGCGCTGACCCACGTGCACGAGCGCTGCGATGCCGCGGGGCAGGCGCTCGGCATCGTGCACCGCGATCTGTCACCGCAGAACGTGATGGTCAGCTACGAAGGCGACATCAAGCTCATCGATTTCGGCACGGCGCGGGGCGCAAACCGTCGCTGTCACACGGTGGCCGGCGTGGTCTTCGCCAAGCCGGGCTATGTGGCGCCGGAGGTGGCGAATGGCGACACGGGCGACGCGCGCGTCGACATCTACGCACTAGGCGTAATCCTGTGGGAGCTCGCGGCGGGACGTCGCTTTTTGCAGGGCGACGCGGCCGAGCACATGGCGAAGGTCGCGAAGAACCAGAACAGCCTCCCGCCCATCGCGGCCAGCATTGGTGCCCCCACCGAGCTCGACGCCATCATCGCCAAGCTCACCGCGTTCGACCGCGACACGCGCTATGCGTCGGCTCGCGCGGCGGCTTCGGATCTCGGCAAGCTGCTCGCTTTTGCACCCGCTTTGGCGCGCGGTGAGCGCAGCATGCGCGCGCGCGCATGCGACGTGATGCGCCGTCTATTTCCCTCCGAGCCGGGGCGCACGCGCAAGGAATTCGCGCGCCTCGTGGCCGACGCGCACGTGGCCCGCAGGGTGATGGAAACCCCCGTTTCGCGTGCGCCCGAGGGGCTCGCTCGCCTGCGCGAAGACGAAGAGATGGGCCTCCTGCCGGGCACGCGCTACGAGCTGTTGCGCGAGCTCGGCCGGGGCGCGAGCAGCATCGTCTACGAGGCCAAACACGTGGATCTCGGGCGACGCGTCGCGATCAAGGTGTTGGCCGAGCGGGACCTCGCATCGAAGGGCGCGCGCGCGCGGTTCTTGCGCGAGGCCCACGCGGTTGCACGGCTCTCCCATCCTGCGCTCGTCGAGGTGCACGACTACGGCGTAACGAGCGACGACCGCCCCTATTGCATCATGGAGCTGCTCGAAGGCGAGAGCCTCGATGCCATGATTTCGCGCCGAAAAACCATCGCTTGGCGGGAAGCGTTCGGCATCGCCGAACAAGCGGCGCGCGTGCTCTCCGTGGTGCACGCGGCGGGCATCGTCCACCGCGACGTCAAGCCGGCGAACCTGTT
>CAYLJT010000254.1:0-10295 GCA_964383995.1 uncultured Polyangiaceae bacterium | reverse complement strand
GGCGAAGACGGCGGTTCGGCACAAATCGAGGCCTCCGGCTACGGCGGCGACTTCTTCGAGATGCTGGCTGTCTTCAACCGCGTGTTGACCGGCTCGCACGTCAGCTACCTGACGCCGCTCAGCGCGCCGCGCCTGCGCTACTCCAGCATCTACCAGCTCAACCCCGGCGACCAGTTCCTGACGGTAAGGTTCCGCGCCGAGAACATCAGCACCATCCCCCTCGAATTTCCGAGCTCCGACAAGTCTCTGCTGGAGACGGCCGGTCTTGACATGACGGGGTTCACGGTGCCCGTGGGCGACGTGGCGCTGTTCGGCGCGACGAGCCGGCTGTTCATCCCCGGCGCCGGCTTCGACCTGCGTTTTGGCCTCGATCGCGCCTACGCCAAAAACACCCCTTGGCCCGCATTTCCCGGTCTCTTGGCCGAGTTCATCGCCTCCAAAGGCGAAGACACGAGCTACGGCCTGGTGGCCAAGCCGTCGGACCGCAACTTCGTGATGTCGAAGAAAGACCTGTACGACGACGGTGAGGTTGCCCTGACCGACAGCACGATGCTCATCCCCTTCACGACGGCGGGCGCCATCGGTGCGTTCTACGCCAACGCTCCCAACACCTTGGGACCCGGCGAGGCCTTCGAGGTCGAGCGTTATTTCGTGGTCGGCTCGGGCGATGTGGGCTCGGTCGTGGACGTCGTCAACGAAATCCGCGGCTCAACAACCGGTAGGCTCACGGCGAAGGTCGTCGACTCCACCATGGGCACCAACGCGAGCGGCGTGTCCATCGTCGTCTACCAGCGCCTGCCGAGCGGCGATCGCCGTATCTTTAGCCAATACGATGTCAAGTCCGACGGGGTTGCTTCGGGCACCTTGCCAGTCGGCTCGTACAGCCTGCGCCTGACCGGCGACGGGCGCACCACGAGCGACTTCATGGACTTCGAAATCACGTCGGGAAAGACCTCGTCGCTGCGCATCGAGTCCGCGCCGCCCGCGCATATCTACGTGCACTTGCGCGACGATCGCGGCCTGCCTTTGCCCGCCAAGGCGACCGCCATCGGCACCTACGGACCGGAGCACGCCGGGCAAGCGACACCGACCTTCCTGTTCGATCTACCCGCCGGGGAAGACTACCGCACGACCGACCTAATCACCGACGACCCGAACGACGCCAGCACGCGGCAGTTCATCGAAGCGGCGGCCGTCACCCACGACGGCGTCGCCGATCTGGTGGTGCGACCTGGCACCTACGATGTCGTCCTGAGCCGCGGGCCGGAGTACAACCTGGTCACGAAGCGTGTCTCGGTCACGGCCGACGATCCGGCGACCATCGAAGACAAGCTCCTACGCGTGGTGGACACGACCGGTTGGGTGTCCCTCGACAGCCACGTCCACAGCCGCGAGAGCCCCGATTCGGCCATCACCCTCGACGATCGCGTGCTAGCCTTGGCGGCCGAAGGCGTCGAGGTGCCCGTGGCGACCGACCACAACGTGGTCACCGACTATCGGCCCTACGTCGCGCGCAACAGCCTGACCGAATGGATGCACCCGGTGGTCGGCGTGGAGCTGACGACCCTGGAATCGGGGCACTTCAACGGCTATCCACTGCAATACGATCCAGGTCAGTCGACCCACGGCTCGTTCGAATGGGCAGGTCTACCCCCCAAAGCCATCTTCGAGAAGTTGCGCGAGCGGGGCAGCTTGAGCCCCGGCCAGACCATCGTCCAGGTCAATCACCCGCGCGACGACGTGCTCGGTTATTACGGTCAATACAGCCGTAACGCCCTGACCCACGCCGAACTGCCGGTCACCGGCTTCGACGTCTTTTTGCAGCCAAAAGGCCCGGCCTTCCTCGACGATTTCGGGGCCACCACCTTCTCGTTCGACTACGAAGCAGTGGAGCTGGCCAATGGCAAGCTGTATTGGGAGATCCACCACTTCCGCGTGCCCGACGAGCTGCCCGAAGGCGAGCTGCCCGACGTCATCCCGCCGGCCGGCAGCATCCTCACCGACGAAACGGGCGACGTGGCCTTCCCGGGCGTGGTGGACGATTGGTTCAACCTCTTGAACCTCGGCTACACGTACATCGGCGTGGGCACCTGCGACTCCCACTCGGCAAACGATGAAGCAGGTCAGTTCCGAACCATGGTCTACGTGGGCGACGATCACCCTGCCAACGTCACCGACGCCGGCCTGGTAGCCGCCCTGCGCTCGCGGCGCGCGGTGGTCACGAACGGCCCGCTCATTGACTTCTACGTCAACGATCCGTCCTCGGGCGCCATGGGCAAGACGGTGAAAGACAGCGACGGGGCGGTGAGCCTCCACGTGTCGGTCACGTCCGCGCCTTGGATCGACGTCGGCCGCATCAACGTCTACCGCAACGGTGTGATCGTCAGCGCGCTCGACGTGGAGCCCGGGCGCGATCTGGCCAAAAACCCCTTCGACCAGGCCCTCGATCTCGCCCTCGACACGGACGAGAACGGCGCCTTCAAGGACAGTTGGTTCGTGGTCGAGGCCATCGGCTATAAGAGCATGTTCCCGGTCATCCGCCCCGCGGAGGTGCCGCCGCTTCAGCTGATCGACGCCGTTAGCAGCCTCGCCGGACCCCTCGGTCTCGGACAAGACGGCTTTGGCGCGCTCCGCCCTGCGGAGGTTTTCCAGGTCACTCCCTACGCCATCACCAACCCCATTTGGGTCAAGACCGGCGACGGCGATTTCCAACCCCCGGGGCTCGTGCCGTTCGAGATCCAGAACAAGCCGGAGAACGACCCGCGTTTCCAACCTGGCGCTCGCGCCAAGTGGACGGTCCCGGGCCCGGAGCGCCGGGTCAAACGCTCCACCGAAATCGGTGAACAGTGCCTGCCGGGCAAGCGCTGCGTCCCCATGCTCGACCCCGTCGAGAAGAACCGCTTCGACATCCGCCGAGCGATCCTCCGCTACGGCACCTCCCACGGTCATTGACAGGATGCGCGCTCTCCTTCCTTTCGTCGCTTTCTCCCTCCTCCTTCCCGCCTGCTCCGACGAGCCCTCGCCGGGGCAGGCCACCGACGACGGATGCTCCCCGGAGATTCGACCGGAAGATAGCGCGCCCGCACCTCCCCTGCACACGCCGCGCTGGGCCTTTGAGCCTTGGATCTCCAAGGACATCTCGTCGACGGACGACACCTACTCCTTCTGGAATGGCTTCCGTGACCGAGACATTCCGGTCGGCGTCGTGGTGCTCGATAGCCCCTGGGAGACGCACTACAACACGTTTGTCCCCAACCCCGAGCGCTACCACGACTTCGACAAGCTGATAGGCGATCTGCACGACGCGAACGTCCGCCTGGTTTTGTGGGTGACCCAGATGGTCAACATCACCGGCACCGACTACGAAGACGGCGGCGACACCTACGTTGGATCGTCGCCGAACTACGCCGAAGGCGAGGCGTGCAACTACTACGTCGAAGACGGCGAGACCTACGTGTGGTGGAAGGGCACTGGCGCCGCGGTCGACTTCTTCAACCCCAAGGCCCGCGCCTGGTGGCACCGCCAACAAGACGCCCTGTACGACCTCGGCCTCGACGGCTTCAAGCTCGATTTCGGCGAGAACTACATCACCACTGACCCCATGACGACAGCCGCCGGCTCGATGTCGCTTCAGGCCTATTCCGAGGCTTATTACGAAGACTACTACGCTTACGGCGCGGCCCGCCGGGGCACCGAAGACTTCGTGACCATGGTCCGCCCTTGGGACGAATCCTACGGCTTTTCCGGCCGCTTCTTCGCGAAGAAAGAGCACGCGCCGGTGGCCTGGGTGGGCGACAACCGGCGCGACTGGGTAGGTTTGTCCGACGCCCTCGACCACATCTTCCGCTCCGCCGACGCGGGCTACGTGGTGGTTGGCTCGGACCTGGGCGGCTACCTGGACCGGGACGACAAGACCCTCGCCCCGGTCGACTACAGCAGCAAGACCTTCGCGCGTTGGACGGCCGTTTCGGCGCTCACGCCGTTCATGCAGCTCCACGGGCGGGCGAACCTCGAGCCCTGGGCGGCCCCGGAAGATCCGGAAGGCACGGTGGAGCGCTACCGCTACTGGGCCACCCTGCACAGCGAGCTCGTGCCGTTCTTTTACAGCCTGGCCAAGGAGGCCGAGGGCACGTCGAGCACCATCATTCGACCGATCGGCGAGCTGGCGAGCTGGGCTGGCGACTACCGCTACCACCTGGGAGACGCGTTGCTCGTCGCGCCGCTGCTCGACGATTCGGGGGTCCGCGATGTGCCCCTGCCCGCGGGCGCGGCGTATTGGGACTTCTTCGACGCGAGCGCGCCGGCCCTGCCCGGAGGCACGACGGTGAGCGCCGACTACGCCGCGGATCTGGCCAAGCTCCCCGTGTTCTTCAAGGAAGGCGCGATCGTCCCCATGCGCGTGTCGAGCGCCCTCACCGGCTTCGGCAGCGCGGGCTCCGCGGGCCACCTGACCGTGGTCGTCTTCCCGGGTGCTACCGAGAGCACGTTCCGACTCCACGACGAGGACGACGCGACCACCGACATCGCGGCCAAGACCGGGCAAGTGACGATGTCTCGGACAGCCCTGCCCAGCATCCTCTTGATCCATGCCGAGGGCGGCGCCACGGATGTCACGATCGACGGCGCTCCCGCGGCCCTCGCGGCGACGCGGGACGAGCTGGATACGATGAGCGAGGGCGCCTTCCTCGACGCTCCTTCCCAGCGGGTGTGGGTCAAGCTGGACGCTCAACCTTCCGAACGCGTGGTCGAGGTGGTGCCGTGAGGTCGTTTCGTGTCTCGGACATGGTCGCGCTGCTGACGGGCGTTGGCGCGCTTCTCTTGACGGCTCCGGCCGCGGCCCAGGCCCAGCCCTGGCCGAGCCCGTGGCCCACGACCTGGCCGTGGCCCGCCCAGCCGGCGCAAGGCCAAGGCTACCCCCAACAACAACCTTACCCGCAACAGCAACCTTACCCGCAACAGCAACCTTACCCCCAACAGCAACCTTACCCCTACGGCCAGCCCCAATACCCCTACGGTCAGCAGCCCGCTTCGCCCTACGGTCAACAGCCGGGCTACGTCCCGCCCCCCTACGGCGGAAACGCGTACGGAGCGCCTATCCCCGCCCCCGAGCCGTCTCCCAGCGGTGAAACGCGCAACGATGTGCACGTGCTCGATTGGATGACGTTCTCCTTGGGCTTCACGGGCGGCGTCGGCGCAAGCTTCATCGACAAGCCGAGCGATCAGAGCGTGCGCGGTGGTCCGTTGGAGCCGAGCTACCCGGGCTTCTCCGGGGTGAGCACCGCCTTCGGACCCACGTTGGAGCTGCGTTTTCTAGGCTATTTCGGCGTCGAGCTCGATCTGTTGTTCGCCAGTGACAGCGGCAACGCCGACATGACGGTGCACGCCCCCACCGGGGAGACGGTGGGCACGTTCACGATCGACATCGGTCACAGCGCCAAGAAGATCCCGCTGCTCCTGAAGGGCGTCATCCCTGGCAAGGTCGCCAGCGCGGTGCTGTTTTTGGGGCCTGAATTTGTCATGCCCGACGACACGGCCGACTTCTCGATCACCGGCAGCGACCCGATGCTCATCGCCTATTCGGCCTACACCGAGAGCTATACGATGTTCGCGTTTGGTCTGGGCTTGGAGCTGAATTTGCCGGTGGACGAGGCCGACCTCCGCATCCCGATCACCGCCCGCGGGGCGTACAACCCGGGCGTGTCCAATCGCAGGGAAGACCGCGCGAAGTATGGGCCCGAGGTGGGCCCTGTGCTCGAAGAGTCGTACTCGACCCAGTTCCAGTACACGGTCACCGGACAGGTAGGGCTCGCGCTGCATTTCTGAGCGCGAGCCCCGCCGTGGCGCTTTTTAGGCCTTCTTCGGCGCGTGGAAGTGGGTGAGACCGGCCTTGTCGAGGTCGTCGTGGCTGGCGGCGAAGGCGCGATACGCCGGCGGAATGTCCATGGCAAGATCGAGATCGGCGTTGTAGGCGATGCCCGTTCGCACGTCGATCACGAATTTCGCGGCCTTCTGGAGGAAGCGTCCATCCGCCGGCCGTACGACCAGGATTTCGAGCTCCACCGTCCGCTCCACCATCTCGAAGCGGCCGTCGTCGAGGGGCAAGCTGGCCTCGAAGCGAGCCACGATGCGGTGGATGCCCGGGTAGGCGTTGTGCGGCACGGTGGCGACTAGGTTACCGTCTTCCCGCAGACGGAAGCGGAGCACCTCGCTGCGAATCGGGAAGGCGTCCGGACGCTTGACCTCGTAGTCGGCAAGGTAGGCAAGGTCATCGAAGGCCGCGCGACCTTCCACCTTGGTGGCGTATTTGGCGCGCGCGTCCTTCGCGATGGTGTCCAGATCGAGGAAGGCGTCGTGCGGATCGAAGTCCGGCGCGACCAGCCGCCCGACCGCGGACACATCGCGCAAAACGCCGCGATTGACGCCCTCGATTCGCAACACGACCTCGTAGCTCCGGCCCGCGCGCGGGCGCTTGCGGGGCGCCTCCAGGTACACGCGGAGCGAGCCCTTGTGGTAAATGTTGAGCGAGAACGCGCAGGGAGGAAGCGCGTCGACGTGGTCGTGGATCGTGACGTCGGTGAGGTCGACGCTGATGGCGTCGTCAGGCGTGGGCGCCATCACTGCCCCGTGGCTGTGCAGGTGATCGGGGGGCGGGATCGTCGCTCGCCGCGCCTTGACGACGGGCGCCAATTGGCGAACGAGCGGCCGCTTCGCGGGGGGCAGGAGGTGGCGCCGGTAGAGCGGCCCCGCGAGGGGAGGCGCCCCGGTGGGTAGCAGCCGCTCGAACAGCTCCGGCATGATCATGATTCCATGGTGGTGCCCCGTGGGTCCATACATGACCTCGACCCGCCAGTCGCCTACCCATTCCGCGTCGGTCGCGCCGATGCGCTTGACGAAGAACGTGGTGCGTCCGCGGCTCTCCCGCTTTTCGACGCGGATCGAGCCCCTTTCGCTGCGCTCGAAGCGGCGACCGTTGGGCGCGATCAGGGCGACCTGCCAATGACTGGAGTCGAAGTCGAAGCCCTGGCAAACGATGTAGAAGCTGAGGTCAAAGGAGGTCGCCAGCATGGCCACGTGGGTGTGCTCCCCCGACTGCAGCTCGAAGGTAGGATCGGCGAAGGGCGAATAGCCGAGGGCGGTGGCCAGGGTGTTGTGGAAGAACTTGTCGAGCTCTTCCAGGCTGTCGCCATGGAAGGCCTGGGGCACGCCGGGCGGCGCCACGGCGCCCTTCGACACGATGGTGTCGATGGCGGTGTAGTTCACGCCGTTCCACCCGGACCCCATGCCAAAGCCCATCGCGCTGACATAGGTGTTCGGAAACTCCGGTGTTCCAAGGGTGTTGAGCAGGGGTGGGGAGGTTTCCAGACCGTCCGTCAGGATGGCAAGGTAGCGCGCGTCGTCCGCCGCGCCGGAGGCCTCGGCGGCCCGCACGATGCTCGCTTCGGTCGACGTCAAGGCCGCGGCGATGGGGGTGGCAGCCTCGGGCGCCAAGGCGTCCAACGCGGCTTGCACGGCGGCGGAGGTGTACGTGCCGGTACTCTTCACGAGCCCGAACGCCGTCCCCAAGACCGGTGCGATGTTGTTGACCCCGGCGGTGGTCGTAAACGTTGTGACGCCAGCGATGACCGAGCCTTCCAGCGCCGTGAACGCGGTCTCGCAGTCCTGAAGGGTGTTCGACACGGCCAACTTGGCGGCGTCCCATTTGGTCGAGACCGTCAGCGGCGTGCCTGTGGCTGGAACGGGGATGGGGCCGCTCATGCTGCCCGAACGGTCCACCGTCATGCCCAAGACCACTTCGGTGTCGTAACGGTAGCCGAGGGCCAGGTGATCGATCACGTTGGCAGGCGTGCGAAACTTCGAGGGATCGGGCGTGGTCCCGATGCCTTCGTTGATGAAGGGCAAGCTGCTCGGCCAGGGGTTGGCCGCGGTGCCGAGGGCCGTGTAGGTCTGCGCAGGCGCCCCCGCGGCGCCCGGATTGTAGGCCCAGCCGTAGGGCCACATGGGGTCGTTGAGGCCGAACACCGCGGGGCTCGTGGTGGCCGGATAAAAGGTCGTTCCCTCGTGCCCATCGCGCTGCCAAAGGGCCCAAATGCGGTCCACGTTGGCGTGGTGCATCCAGAACATCGGATCGTTGGGAGACACCGCGGGGTTGGCCATGTGGCTCTGGCTGCCGAACCAGAAATGGAAGGCCGCATGGGGACCGTTGGTCGCTCCGTTTCCGGCCTCGAACAGCATGCGAAACCCGGTCGCCGTCGAATAGACGCTGGCCAGCAGCGCGTCGTCGAGCAGCAGCACACCATTGGTCGCCGCCGTCTGAAGGGCCGAGTCGGTAAAGCCCGGAACGGTGCGTCGAACGGCGACGTTCAAGGAGCCTGGCACGACGTCGAGGGCGCCGAGGACCTGAAACCCAGGGAACCCGGAGGGCCAGAAGGGAGGCAGGGTGGGAGGCGGGGTCGGGGCAAAATAGCCCGACGCCAGGTTGGCGCTGGTGACCCCGCGCACCGGACCCATGTAGTCGTCGGCGAACAGCGGATCACCCGCTCCGGGGTAAGACCAGTCCCAGTAGGGAATCGTGACGTCGGCGTACATGCCGCCGTTGACCGTCCTCAGCTCGTTCTCGACGCGCAGCAAAAGCTCGCGGTGCCAGGGCAGGAAGACATCCGAAAAATGGGCCATGTTCAGGGCCGAGGCCGTGCCCGCCCGAACCACCGCCGTCGCCGCTTTGTGCAGCATGACGTAGTAGTCGTAGATGCTGAGCGAGGTGTAGACCGAGTGCGGCGTGGCCTTGATGGCGAGAATGGCGCCCAGAAAATTGTCCCGTTCGGTCGGCGTGAGCATCCGAGCGTTCTTGCGAATCCGCATGGGTAGATCCTTGTGGTTGAGACGTCGGCGCGCCGAGCCCAGGGCCGAAATTGGCCTGAGCAGCCGCCGACCACGTTGTTCGCCTCACGGCCAGCGTACCTGACGCGGCGTGCGTACCTTGTTACCGCCGTGGTGGGTAGACACGCGGTCATCCCGCTGGGCCCGCACGCGGTCGCGACCGAGGAAAGGAAAGAACGCCGTCGCGGGCTCGACCGCGGTCGGACCGTCGAGCGGCGGCAGCCACCGGACATGCACAGCAAGCGCCCCACAGCGCGCAAAAAGCGGGGGTTTGCGCTCAGGCGTTGGCGGTAGCGCCACGGTCGGCGTCGAGGTCGTCGTCCCCCGAAATGCGCTTCAGGACCACGGGGTCGGTCAGGTAGGTGTCCGTCAGGCGCTTGTGCGAGAACAGCCCGAACAGCCGGAAGGGCAGCAGCACAACCGACGCCACCAGGGAGAAAACGCCACCGAGGAACTTACCCAGGTAGGCCTCGAGCACGAGGAGAAGCTTGGACAGGGCGCCCATCTCCGCGAGCGGACGATCGAGCAGCCCCAGGCGCCGGAGCCGGAGTTCGGCCACATGGACGGAGTGCTCCACGAATTTGGGCAGTTGGGCGAGGGCCGGGTGGTCTTGCGGCAGACGCTTCTTCATGAACGCGCCGAGCTTGGAAACACCCCACAAGGACACCAGGGCAAGACCCAACAAACGCCGGCGAAGCCAGGGCTTTTTTGCGATCGCCTTCTTCGTTTGTTTCTCGCCGAACTCGACGTGGCGCTCCTCCTGACGAACGCCGCGCTTCAGGATCTCCGTAATCTCCTCGTGGTCGACGGTGGCGATCATCGCGTAAAACGCCTGCAAAACCAGACCTTCGCCGAGCGCCATCTCCATCGCTACGTGCTCGGGCCAATCGCCGCCCATCAGCCCCGTCGCCAAGAAGCGCACGGTCGGGTTCGCGGGCTCGGGCTCCGCGCCGAGGATGTCCAGGATGCGCAGGAAGTTGCCGACGTGTTGAAACTCTTCCACCGCTTGGCGAGCCAGAAACCGCGCCGATTCCAGGTCGGGCGCGTTGTAGAGCCAGTGTCCGATTTGGATACCGGTGACCTCACCATAAAGAAACTGCTGCACCGCCCAGGCGATGATCTCTTTGTCCTTCTTCGGGTCGAGCTTGGCGCCCCCGAAATCGAACTCCATCTCTTCGCGGCTGAGCAGCATGGCGGTCCCTCTTCCTGCAAGGTGCCTTAGCTCCAAACCCATGCGAGAGCTACTCTACCGCGCCCGAGAAGCGCGCTATAGGGGGCGCTCGCGGGCCTTCGCTCGCGAAGGAGATCCCATGGCTCGTGTCGACAACTTCAACGCTGGTCCCGCCGCCCTCCCCCTGTCCGTCCTCGAACGTGCCCAGAGCGAGCACGACGAGTTCGAGGGCACCGGGATGTCGATC
>CAYLJT010000253.1:0-10320 GCA_964383995.1 uncultured Polyangiaceae bacterium | reverse complement strand
TAGGGCAGCTCGTCGTCGATGCCGTAGTCCATGATTTGGACCACGTGAGGGCTGTGCAACATCGCCGCGGCGCGGGCCTCGCGCTCGAAGCGGGCGCGGCCGACGGCGGTGTCGGCAAGGGCAGCCATCATGAACTTGATGGCGACGAACGTGCCCAGCGCCGCGTGCCGCGCGACCCAAATGGAGCCCATTCCGCCCTCGGCGATTGAACGCAAAAGCTCGTATTTGCCTGCGACTATGGCGCCGGGCTGGGGCTTCATCGGCGGACTCGGGGCGGGCTGGAAAAGCTCGTGACCCTAGGGATATCCTGGGTGGTCGGGAATTGTCCAGGGGATGGGGTCGATCAGTTGCAGACGAGAGCGATGCAGCCGCCGTTCGCGCACTGGTTGTTTGCTGTGCAGGCGCCGAGCGTGGCGGTTTTGCACACCATGCCGTAGGTCGCGTCGTTGGCGCAGGCGAGACCCGTGTCGCACTGCGCCGAGCTAGCGCAGGGCTCGAAGAACGCGGACTTGCAGGTTGAAGAGCAAATTCCGCTCGCGCACATGGGGTCCGAGCTGCACGAAACACCCGCCGCGTCTTTGCACATTTGGGCCGCATTGCAGGCTTCGGCGGGCATGCAGGTGTCGTCGCCAAAGCCGGTCGGCACGCTCGCGCAGGTGCCGGGCGTCCCTCCGACGGGGTCGCACGTCATGCAGGTGCCCGTGCACGCGTTGTTGCAGCAAACGCCATCGACGCATTGGCCGCTGGGGCACTGCGCGTCGAGCGTACACGCCGCGCCCTGGGTCAGGACGAGCACGCAGGTGCTGCTGCCAACGTTGCACGCGAAGCCCGACGCGCAGTCGGCGCTGGTCGCGCAGTTCGGCAGGCAGGTCAGGTTGTTTCCGCTGCACACATAGGGTGAACAGGCCGCGGTGCCATTGTCGATGCAGGTGCCCGCGGTGCCGCCGGAGCCGCAGAAATCGGCGTTGGTGACGGTGCCGTTCATACACGACTGAACGTCGCCGCAGGCCGTCCCGCCCGCGACGTTGCCGCAGGCGCCAAAGCCGTCGCACGACCCCGTCTTGCACGAGGCCGTCGCGCACTCGTTGTCCGGATCGGTGTTCAAGGCGATGTTGCCGCAGGTGCCGTCGGAGCCCGAGCCCTTCTTGAGCGCCGTGCAGGCTTGACACGCCCCCGTGCAGGCGCCGTTGCAGCACACGCCGTCCGCGCAGAAGTTGCTCGTGCACTCGTTCGCGCCCGCGCACCCCACACCGTTGGCCTTCTTGGCGACACAGGTGGTGCCCATGCACCAGTTGCCGGAGGAGCAGTCGGCGTCGCTGGCGCAGGTGATCTTGCAGCTCGTCGCGCCGCACACGTAGGGGACGCACGACGTGGTGAGGTTATCGATGCAGGTGCCCGAGCCGTTGCAGGTGTCCTGATTCGTCTGCGTGGTCCCCGAGCAGGAGAGCGCGCTGCCGCAGGAGAAGCCATTGGCCTGGTTGCCACACGCGCCCGCGCCATTGCAGTTGCCGGTGGTGCACGACGCGCTCGTGCATTCGTTCGCCGGGTCCGTATTGGCGGGGACATTGGTGCACGTGCCAACGCTGCCTGCGACGTTGCATGCCTGGCAGAGCGCCCCGCACGACGTATTGCAGCACACGCCGTCAATGCAGTTGTTGCTGAGACACTGGTTGCCAGCGCCGCCGCTGCAAGCCACGCCGTCGGCCTTTTTGGCCACGCACGTGGTGCCCGAGCAATAGTTGCCCGTGGAGCAGTCGGCGTCGACGGTGCAGCTCGTCTTGCAGGTGGACGCGCCACAAACGTAGGGGGCGCAGTTGGTCGTGCCGTTGTCGGTGCAAGTGCCCGCGCCGTTGCAGGTGTCCTGATTGACCTGCACGCCCGCCGCGCACGACGTTCCGCCGTTGCACGCGGTTCCCGAGCTGGAGTCGCCGCAAACGCCCGCGCCGTTGCAAGTACCGGTCTTGCACGTGTTCGTGGGACACTCGCTGTCGGGATCGAGGTTGTTGCCCACGTTGCCACAAACACCGTCGGCGCCGGAGCCCTTCTTCGCGGCGGTACACGCCTGACAGGTGGACCCGCAGGCCGTGTTGCAACAAACGCCATCCACGCAGAAAGCCGACAAACAGTCGCTATTTTGCGCGCAAGCGGCGCCCTGATCGACCTTGCAATTGCCCGCGCCGTCGCACGAGTTGGTGCCCGAGCAACTGCCCACATCGTCTTGGCCCGAGGCCACGTTGGAGCAGGTGCCCATGCCGTTCAGGTTGCACGACTGGCATGTTGGGCAGGTGGACGTGCCGCAACAAACGCCGTCGACGCAGTTGCCCGAGAGGCATTGCGTGCCATTGGCGCAGGCCGCGCCCGGATCGAGCTTGCAGTTTCCGCCGCCGTCGCACGAGCTGGTGCCGGAGCAACTGCCCACGTCGTCTTGATTGGCAGCCACGTTGGAGCAGGTGCCGAGGCCGTTGAGGTTGCACGACTTGCAGGTAGTGCAGTTCGACGTGGTGCAGCACGCGCTGTCGACGCAGAAACCACTGCCGCAATCGTTGTTGACCGCGCACGCGCCGCCGAGCGGGTTCTTGCAGGTCCCTGCGCCGTCACACTGGCCCGTCCCGTTGCACGCGGACAAGGGAGCTGTGTTGCTGTGGGAGGGGACGCCCGCGCTGCAGATATCGTTGGTGCAGTCGTTGTTGTCATTCGGCAGGTCGTTGTCATCGACCACGCTGACCTGCGCGCCCTGACCGTCGCATTGCTCGATGTGGCAGTCCCCCGCCGTTTGCGTGGGCGCCACGGTGTCGCCCTGAGCAACGTTCATGATGCCGCACGTCTGATTGGTGCAAGTGGCGACTTCGCAGGGGGCCGTGAACGGACACTGGACGTCGGCAAACCCCGTGTTGCACTCGCCGCAGTTGCCCTGTCCGTCGCAGAAGTAGGTGCCGCCGCCGCAGGCGTCGTTGAGGCTCAGGGGCGGATTGCTGGGCGAGCCCAACATGCACAGGTCGCTCGTGCAGTCGTTTTGATCGTCAGGCAGCTCGGTGTCGTCGATGACGTCGGTGGGCTGGCCCGCGATGCAGCGGTGAACCATGCAGTCGAGCTGCTCGACGACTCCGGGGACGGGCACGCCGTCGAGGGGCCCGTAGGTACACTCGCCCGTGCCGACGTCACAGCTATCTTCCGTGCACGGGTTGCCGTCGTCCGGGCAAACGGGGTTCGAGGCAGAGCAGGTGACGACGCAGGCCCCGGTGTCGCACGTGCCCTCGGCATCGCCGATATGGCACGCATCGCCGTCGGGCCGGGCAACGTGCTTGGCAACTCCGTCTTGGCACGAGTCGACCGTGCAATCCTCCATGTCGTCTTGCACGTCGATGTCGTCGGCGATGGTGGCGGCCACGCCGTCTTGACACACGTTCTTCGAGCAATCACCGGCCGTTTGCGTGGGCAAATCGAGGGTGAGCGCGACGGCGTCGCACTTTCCAGTCGCTACCGTGCAGGTGTTGGTCGTGCACGGGTTTCCGTCCTCGCATGAAGCGTCGCTCAGGCACTTCTCGGGGGCTTCTTCGAGGGTCCCGCCCGAGTCCAGCCCACAACCAAAGAACGAGACCAGGAGCGCCGAAATCGCCAAAACGGCGATGCCAGCGTGGACCAAGGGGGCCCGTTTCGACATGAAGCGCTTCCTTTCGAACAACGGAATGCTCCATCTTCGCCCGAGTATCGGGCGCGCGGATCGGAAAACGACGGGTCTCGATCAGGCGCTGGCGGAGATAGACCGGTAGACCTGCGTGTAGCGGCGGGCCGGCCGATCCCACCCCAGGTCGAGGCGCATCATGCGCCTGCGCAGGTTGGCCCACGCGGGAGAGCGCATGGCCCCCACGGCGCGTTGCACGGCGCCGACCAGGGAATCCACGCTGGGCTCATCGAAGAGGAAGCCCGTGCCGGTTTCGAGGGCGGCGTCGCAATCGACGATGGTGTCGATGAACCCCCCCGTGCGGCAGGCAATGGGGGCTGAACCGTAGCGCTGGGCGTAGAGCTGCACGAGGCCGCAGGGCTCGTAACGGGAGGGCAGGATCAGCGCGTCGGCCGCCGCCAATAGTTTGTGGGTCAAGCTTTCGCTGACCGCACCCAAATACGCGCCCTGCCCCTTGGCCTTGGCCAGGGCCTCGCCGAGGCGCGTCATCAGCGCGACGTCCCCTGCCCCGGCGACCACGAGGGACACGTCGTCCTTCAAGAGGCGCGGAATGGCAGCCGCCAGGATGTCACTGCCCTTCTGATGGACCACACGACCGAGGGACACCAAAAGCGGCCTCTCGGGGTTGATCTCGATGCCGAGCTCCATGCACAGCTCGCTCTTGCTGCGACCCTTGTTGCCCACGTCCTCGGCGTCGTAACGAGCCACGAGCGCGGGGTCGGTCATCGGGTTCCACACCGCGTAGTCGACGCCATTCACGATGCCGGTGAGGCGAGCTTTGCGCGAACGCAGCACGCCATCCATGCGCTCACCGTGCTCGGGCGTGAGGATTTCGCGTGCGTAGGTCGCAGACACGGTGGTGATCGCGTCGGCGGCAAGGACGCCGGCCTTGAGGAAGCTGACACCACCGTAAAACTCCACGGCGTCGGGGTGAAAATGCGCCTCATCGAGGCCCAAATCGGCGAGCACGCTGCGCGGAAAGAGGCCCTGGTGCGCGACGTTGTGAATCGTCAGCACGCCCCGCGTGCGTGCCAGGGCTTCGCCCCCTTGGCGCAACAAGTAGAGGGCCATGGCCCCCGGCCAATCGTGGGCGTGCACCACATCGAAGGGCTGCCCCGTGGCTCCGCGCTGCGCCACGAGCTCCACCACGGCCCGCGCGAAGAGGCCGAAGCGACGCCCGTTGTCCGGGTAGTCCTCGCCGTTTTCACCGTAGATTTCCTTGCGATCGTGGAAACCTGGCACATCGAGCAGCACGAGTTCCACGCCCGAGCCGAGCCGCCCGTCGAGCACCGTGATGTCGAGCTTGCCCCCCGGTTGCTGCAGCGTGAGCGGCGTCAAGCGCCGCGCGACGAGCACCCCCGCTTGCTCGATGTTGGCGTGGCGCGGCAGGGCGATAGTGACCTTGTGGCCAAGCAGGCGCAGGGCCTTCGAGAGCGCCGCCACGACATCGGCGAGCCCCCCGACTTTGATCATGGGGGCAAGCTCGGAGGCAACGAAGAGGATATCCATGGCGCGCCCCCGTCTACCACGAAGCGCCGCGCGGGGAACAATGGAGGTTGAGCCCGACGCCGCTCCAGCGCCATAACCGTCGGGTGACGCGCATCCGTGCCTGGGAGCTTGCAAGCACCGAAGGCCCCTTCGGAAGGGGCGAAGCGCCGCGCAGGCCCGATGAGGTGCCCGAAGGCTCGGTGGTGACCGTGCTGCGGGTGCCGCCCGAGCTCGCGGGGATGCGGCTCGATCGCTTCGTGCAGGGCGAAATGAAGCGCACGAGCCGCACGCGGGCGCGCGCGATCATCGAAAAGAGCGCCTATTCGCCGGAGGGAAAGCGCCTGCGGCCCAACATGCGCGTGCGCGGTGAGCAGCACGTGCATTTGTGGCGCGCACCCTGGGACGAGCACGCGCCCGACGTCACCATCGCCGTGCTCTACGAAGACGACCACTACCTGGCCGTCGACAAACCCCCGGGAATTCCCGTGCATCCGACGGCTCGCTACCACGCGAGCACGGTCGTGAAGATGTTGGAGAGCGCGCGCCCAGGGGAGCACTTGCGGCTGTCGCACCGCATCGATCGCGAGACGAGCGGCGTCTTGATGCTGGCCAAGACCAGCGAGGCCGACCGCTTGATCAAAGCCCAATTCGAGGCGCGCGACGGCATCACCAAGCGCTACGTGGCGATCACCTGGGGGGCCCCTTCCGAAGATACGTTTCGGGTCGAGCTGCCGCTGGAGCTCGATCCCACGAGCCGCTACGCCGTGAAGATGCGCGTCGCGCGCCCGGGCACGGGGCTCTGGGCCGCCACCGCGTTCGAAACCTTGGAGCGGCGTTTTCACCGCGAAACAGGCCAGACTTATGCGCTAATCAAGTGCACCCTGGAGACCGGACGCCAACACCAAATCCGCGTGCACCTCGCTTCGCTGGGCCTACCCCTCGTGGGCGACAAGCTCTACGGCCCCGATGAAGGCTTGTTTGCGCGGGGCGCGGACCACGAGCTCACGGACGACGATCGCGCTCGCCTCGAAATCGATCGTCACGCCCTGCACGCCGCGGAGCTCGTGCTGGTGCATCCCATCCACCGCGAGACGATTACGATCAAGGCGCCTTTGCCGCCGGATTTGGCCTCATTTTGGGCTGGGCTCACGACCGACCCGCCCGCGACGCGAGGGTCCGGTTCGAACGACGGCTGAGCCGCTCTACGAGGCGGAGGCCGACGCGCGCTCAGCGCACTGTGCGATAGAGCGCTTCGTAGGCGTCGGTCATCTTGCCGATCGTAAAGACGCTCTCTCCGCGGGCTTTCGCCGCCGCGCCGAGGCGCGCGCGCTCGCCGCCGTCGGACAAAAGGCGGCGCAAACACGCGGCAAGGGCCTTGGGATCTTCGGGCTGCACCAGCAAGCCGTGCTCGTTGTCGGTGATGGCCTCCGGAATCCCGGAAGCGCTGGTGGCGATGATGGCCGAGCCCGCGAGCATGGCTTCCAATACAGCGAGAGGAAGGCCCTCCCACAGGCTCGGCATCACGAAAATATCGGCCGCCGCCTGCACATCAGGGATGTCGTTGCGCACGCCGAGCAGCGTGAATTGCTCGCCGACCCCCATCTCGTTGGCCCACGTTACGAGGCTCTCTTTCAGCTCACCGCGCCCCGCGACCGCAAAGCGAAAAGGCCTATCGAACCCCTCGTTTTTGAGGATTTGCATGGCCTCGAGCACGGTCTTGTGCCCCTTGCGCGGGATGAGACTGCCCACCGCGAGGACCAGGAGCTCGCCCTCCGCCATTTGCAGCTCGGCCCGCAATTTCTCGCGGTTTCCGGGCCGCACGGGGATGCCGTTGGGCACCAGGGTGAGCACCTTCGGATCGAGGCCGAGGTCTTCGTCGAGCTGCACCTTGGTCGCGCGCGACACGGCCACCGCGGCGTCGCTGCGGCGAAACGCCCAGCGCAGGGCCGCGCGGCGACGCAGCACCTTGGTCATCGATTGGTTGCCATGCATGGTGGTCAAGTGACCAATGCGCAGGATGCGGGACGCGGCGGCCCCGTAGACGCACATGAAAAACTCGTGGGAATGCACGAGGTCGATGTGGTGCTCGTAGAGCGCGCGCACGATGCCTCCGAGGCAAATCGGATCGAGGGGCCTTTTTTGCGTGTAAGTCGCGGTGGCGAAGCCCGCCTCGCGGAAGCGCGCGCCGAGCCAGCCCTCCTGGTTGGCCGGGCCGAGATGAATGATCGAGTGGCCTCGGCGGCGCAGCTCTTCAGAGAGCTGGAGCATCACGACCTCGGCTCCACCGGGGCCGTCGCACTCGGCCAACATCGCGATTTTCCTCGGGCGAAAAGATTGTTCGCTCATCGTCCGGGGGTATCGCCCTGATGGCGCGAGGACGTCAAGCCAACTTCAGAAGGGCACCGTGGTTACGAGGTCGAAACCCATGAAATCGGCGGACACCTTCCACACCTCGATGTCCGCGGGCGTGTCGCCGGTGCTCGGATCGAAGCTGAGATGGCCCGAGGTTCCTTCGAGATCGATGCGCTTTTGCGTGCCCACGATCTCCGCCACACCGCTCGTAAATCCCGTGGGGCCCACGGGCACGGTCTCTCCTGAGATCAAGCGGCTCATGCCCTCGGCGAGATCGAAGCCGTCGGGCCGGGCCTCGCGGTCGAGGCCGAAGAGCAGCGCGTACGCCGCCGCGTAGGTCGCGTCGTAGGCGTTGGCCACGAACGAAAATCCCTCGGGATCCGTGCCGAATTGGCTCTTGAGGTTGGTCGCGAAGGTCTGGTACGCGGGCGTCGTCGGCGTCGCGGGGGCGGTGCCTTGGGCCTTCGTGATCAAGTCGATGACCGCCTGGGGCTGCGTAGCGTCGAGCAGGACGGTTTGGTCCTTGGAGCCGTCGGTCAAGAACAGCGCGGGCGTGAGCAACGTCGGGTGGTTGGTCATCTCGTTGAATACCCGCAGCGTCCGCGCCGCGTCGTTGCTGATGACCACGATGGCCTCGACGTTGTTGACCGCGGTGGCCGCGTTCAGCGCGCTCGCGAGGTCCTTCTCGTCGAGCTCGAAGGGCACGCTCGCCACACTGTTTTGCCCCTCCAAAGCCTGCATTTCGATGCGCAGCGTCTCTTCGAGGCCCTGACCGTAGGTGTCGCGTTGGAAGATGATGAGCAGCTTGTGGAGCCCTTGTCCGTCGACGTATTGGGCGAGGGCCTTGCCCTGCAACGCGTCGCTCGCGCAGGTGCGCCAGAGCAGCCCGAAGGGGTCGTTCTCGGGATCGAAACGATCGACGAGCTTCGTGATCGAGCTCGAGGTCGCCGAGGGCGAAATGACCAGGGTCGGCGTTCGTTCGTCGATGAACGAGTCGACCGTGCCGGTGGTGCCCGAAGACGACGACGGCCCGATGATCGCCTGCGCTCCGAGACCCACGCCGAGGTAGCGCGCGAGCTCGACGGTGGCCGCGGAGCTCGTGCCGTCGGCGTCCGCCTCGTTGTCGCACAGCACAAGGCCCAGGGTCTTTCCGAGCAGGCCGCCCTGCTCATTGATTTCGCGCACGGCGAGGCGTGCGGCGTCGGCGCGGGCCCGCTCCTTCGGCGTTTGCAGCCTAAAAATGCCGCCAATCAGGTGGTAGTCGCCGACCGGATCGTCGAGCGCGTCGATCAGATTGGCGGGCTCGGTCAGCGTGCAGCGCGCGTCGTGGGGCGTGCCGAGGCAGGCCCCGGCGGTGCACACCGCGCCGTAGCCGAACAGCGCACGGCAGCCCACGTCGGTCTTGCAAACGGCGGCTTCGCCGCAATAGCCGTCGCTGCACACGCTGCCGAGGCCGTACAAGGTGACGCACTCATCGTTTGAGGTGCAACTATCCGCCGAGACATTGCCGAGGCTGCACGCGGGCGGGAAGGCCGCGAGGCCCAAGAGCAGCGCGAGGCCGGACAAGCCCTGGACGACCCGTCGCCAAACCATCAGAAGGTCCCTCCAAACATCAGCTCCGCGCGGCCCGGCGCGAGGGCCGGAGAGAGCTGCGCGCTGCCCGTCTTCACCTCGCCCGTCACGACCTCTTCGTCGATCAACACGAGCACGACCCCCGCGGCGACCATCGCGAGCCCGAGCGCGCCGACGACGTCGCCTGCCGTGGTGAGGCTGCTCGAGCCGTCGATATCGGCCCGCGCCGAGTCCATACACACGCTGCGATCGCCGCTGTTTTTGCAGACCTCCGCGGGATCGGGGCGCTGCCCGACGCCGATCAGCGCGAGGGTCACGCCCGTGGCGAGGGCCCCCGCACCGGCGCCCACCAGCCCGAAGCCCACGGCCGTTTGCATGGTCGGACCGTTGTCGTCGGCCGGCTTCACCACGGCGCCGTTTTGCTTCGCCGCCGCGGCGGCGTCCTCTTTCTGGATGCGCGCGTCGAGGTTGGCGATGCGGTCGTCGAGGCGAGGCCGCTCGTCGTCGGGGGCGTTCTCGCGCCACTTTGCCAGGTACTCGCGGGCCTTCTTGGCGTTGCCGAGGCGCTCGTACGCGTTGGCGATGCTCTCGTAAATCAGGGGCTTCTTGGAGAGCTCGAAGGAGATCTCCCAGCGCTCGATGGCGGCCTCGTAGTCCCCTTTTCCGTACAGCTCGGCGCCCTCATCGAAGAGGCGTTTGGCCTCCGCGATCGACTGCGCGTTCGCGTCGGCCTTCTTCTGAGCGTGGGCGGTCGCAGGCCCAAAGGCGGGCGAAGCGAGGACCAGCGCGAGACCGAGAATTGCCGAAAAACACCGCATAAGTCGTGCTCAATCGAAGGGGCTGCGGATCTCCGCCGGGCGCTTCTTTTTCGGCGGCGCCTTGCCCGCCGTCGCGGCGGACGGGGGCGGCGCGGGCGGAGCCACGGAGGCCGACGCCGCCGCGCTCGATGCGTCGGCGGCGGCCTTCGGGGGCTCGTCGGAAGGCGCGGGGGGCGCAGGCGGCGTGGGCGGGGAAATAGTTTGAGCTGAAACGATGGGTGTGGCGGCGACCACGGTGGCAGTGCTGGAAGAGGTCACGACGAAGAACGCGACGGCCCCGAGCACGGCCAGTACAGCCGCCCCCGCGAGGCCCCAAACCAAGCCTTTTTTCGATGCCGGCGGGCTCGAAGGCAGGGTCCTCGGCCCGGTCGTGGACGCAAACATCACCCGTGAGGTCGCCGGCTCGTG
>CAYLJT010000252.1:0-10347 GCA_964383995.1 uncultured Polyangiaceae bacterium | reverse complement strand
TCGTCGAGCTCAACGCCGAGCCCCAACGCCCGCGCGCGCTCGACCACATGCGTCGCCATCGCTACATCGAAGACCGCCATGCCCATGGGGTTGAAGAGGATCGGCTGCTCCTTCGCGAATGCGCTCGCACGCTGACCCACCACGAGGTCCACGAGCGTCGAGACGTCCCGCTCAGCGAGGCCAAAATGCTTGTGAAATAGCTCGATATCCGTGTTCTCGCGGCAGACCTCGGCGAAGTCGTCCACCACGATCGCGTCGCGAAAAAAGGCGAAGGCGCCGACGTCGTAGTCGCGCAACGAGACATTCAGATGGCACGAGCCAGGCTTGGGGCGGGCATCGACGTAGCGTGAGCGCGCCACGGTGCACGTGATGAAGACGTCCGCGTCGTCGTAGGCCTCACGGTAGCTCCCGGCGATCCGCACCTTGGGCGAGGTGCCTTCGGGCAGCCCGTCGAGCCGTGGATCGTAGAGCTTTACCTCGCGCAAGCGGTCGCCGAACAGGCCCTCGACCATCGCCAGGTGGGTCTGACCGATAGGACCAAATCCCGTCATTCCGAGCCGAAAATCGCCAAAATTCCGGGCCGCGTCGACCACGCAGAGCACGAGGCCCGACACCGCCGCCGTGCGCAGGGCGCTCAGGCGGGGCGTGTTGATGATGGCCGTCGGCACGCCCGTCGCGGCCTCGTTGAGGACAATCACGCTGTGCGCGCGCGCGAGGCCGCGCTGGATGTTGTCGGGGAAGCTCGCGATCCACTTGATGCCGGCTCGGTCGAAATCTCCTCCCACGAACGCGGGCATGGCGATGATGCGGTTTTGGGGGTCGCGGTAGCGCAGATACGGCTTGATGGGCTGGGCAAAGTCGCCCTTCGCGAGGCACGTCACGGCGCGCCGAATCACCTCGGTGAACGCGAGCCAATCGCTGCCGATGCCGTGCACGGCCCCATCGCCAAGGTAAATCATGGGCCAAGCTCCCGCTGCTACGAGCGCGCTCCCAGGCGGAGCGGCGTGCTCTCCAAAATCATCAGGCGCGCGTTGGTTGCGAGCAAGCGCTCGTTGCCGAACATCAGCGTGCCCGAGCGCACGTCGCGATACACGCGTTCGAGCCCCATCACGCCGTCGCGGATGTAACCTTCGCGCACCCCCGACAGCTCGATGAGTTCGTTCAACGTGGCCACCGCTGTCTCGGACGCCGCGACCTTGGCGTTGTTGAGCTCGATGATGTGGCTCGGCGTCTCGTACTCCGAAAGGGGCGCGCGCGCGGCCCGCAGCCGATCGAGACGAGCGGCCGTCCGTTCGAGCAACGCGCCCACCAAATCGAGGGCCAGACGCATGCGAGCGAGCTTCGATGCCACGAGATCGGAGCCCAGGCCGTGGGGCCTGCCGCGAGCCCAGCGCAGGTACCTGCGAAGCGAGCCCCGCGCCGCGCCGTACCACGCGGAGGCACAACCGAGCTGCCCCGCGGGGATGATCGTGCGCAGCGCGACGTCGCGATAGTCGTCGCCGCCGACGATCCTGCGGGGGTCGACGATCACATCGAAGCGCATGGGAACGGTGCGCGTTCCGTGCACACCCAAGGCGTCCCAGGTGCCGGTCACCTCGATGGTCCCCTCGTCGTCGCGCGTGACGAGCACCAGGCGCACATCGCTGTGCGGCCGATCTTCGGCGACGCGCATGGTGACCAGGTAGTAGCGAGACTCGCCGCCGAAGCTCACCGTCGGCCCCTCGCGCTTGACGCGAAATCGCCCGTTTTCAGGCAGCAAAGGCGCGATCGCGCTGAGCTGATCGCCGCCCTTCTGGGGCTCGGTCGTGATCGACGCGATGAGGCTGCCGCGGGCCGCGATGTCCGAGAGCACGTCGGCGTACTCAGCGTCCGAGTGGTCCGCGATGGTGAGCACCTGCTGACAATGCATGGCCCAGATCACGGCGGTCGACACGCAACCGTCACCGAGCGTCGCCGCGATCCGCGAGTAGTCGGCGTAGGTCGATGGCAGCCCGCCAAACCGCTCGGGCACCATGAAGCGAAAGAAGTCCATCTCGCGCAGAGCCTCGATGGACTCGCGTGGAAAGCGGTTCTCCGCGTCGACGATCGAAGCAAAGTGCCGCAAAGGGCCGGATGCGGCTTCGACCGCGCGCGCCACGAGATCCACCACTTAGCTCGAGCCTCCACCTTCGATCGCCCGCGCAACGACCTTCGAGAGGCTGCGCGCCGTGCGAAACATCTCTTCATCGAGCAACGAGTCGGGGATCGCGATGCCAAACGCGGTCTCCAAGTCGAGCAGCAAGCTTATCGCGCTCATCGAGGTGAGGCCGAGCTCCCGCAGGGGCTCGTCAAGGGGCACCGCGTCCCCCGCCTTGAGTAGACCCAGGTACCGCCGAAGCACGACAACGACGCGTTCTTCGAGCGGGGTGGATGAGGTCGACATCACGCGAAGGCTCACGCTAAGGCCCGCGCCAGGCCGGATCAACCACGTTCGGGCCTTGGGCGCGGCGCCTGCTAGGCTGGCAGCCCATGGTGAAGGTCATCAAAGAGGTTTTGGCGCTGCTCTGGAGGGTCCTGAAGCAGGTGCTTTGGCAGCGCATCAAGACGGTCGCGCTACGCATCTTGGTCTGGGGCCTGCTGCTCGGCGCGGTCGTCGCCGCCCTAGTGATGATTTTGCGCTGAAGCGCCGCTCACCCGATGACGCTGCGCGCGATGACGGTGCGCTGAATCTCGCTCGTTCCCTCGTAGATACGGGTCACGCGCACATCGCGCACATGCCGCTCGATGGCGAAGTCCTTCACGTAGCCATACCCCCCATGAATTTGCAGGCAGCGGTCGCAGATGCGCCCCGCGGCCTCGCTCGCAAACACCTTCGCGGAGGCGGCCTCGCGGCTGAACGGCACACCGCGCTCCTTCATTTCCGCCGCTCGCAGCGTCAGCAGACGGGCCGCGTCGAGCTCCGTCTTGCTGTCCGCGATCATCCACTGAATCGCCTGAAAATCCCCGATGGAACGGCCAAATTGCTTGCGCTGCTTGGCGTACTCCACGCCCTCTTCCAGGGCCGCCATGGCGATGCCCGTGGCCTGCGAGGCGATGCCGATGCGACCCCCATCGAGGGCCATCATCGCGATGCGAAAGCCACCGTTTTCCTCGCCTAGCAGCGCGTCGAGGGGCACGTGGCAATCCTCGAACGTGAGGGGCACCGTGTTCGAAGCGCGCAGGCCCATCTTGTCCTCAGCCTTGCCGACGCGCAGGCCAGGCGTCCCGCCCTCCACCAAAAAGGCCGAGATTCCCCGGGTTCCGGGCCCCCCGGTGCGGGCCCACACGACCATCACGCCCGCGTGCGCGCCGCTCGTGATCCACTGTTTTTCGCCGCGCAGGACCCAACCGTCCGAGACACGCTCGGCGCTGGTTCGCATGCCCCCGGGATCGCTCCCCGCCTCGGGCTCGCTCAGCGCGAAGGCCCCCGCCAAGTACTCGCCGGACGTCAGCTTCGGGACATAGCGCTCGCGCTGCGCCTCGCTCCCGAACTTCGCGATCACTTCGGCCACCATGTTGGTCACGCTCATGGTCACGGCCGTCGAAGCGCAGCCCCGGGCGACCTCCATCATCGCCAGCGAATAGGCCACCACCCCGGCCTCGGCGCCGCCCAACGACTCGGGCACGTTGACCCCCATCAGGCCGAGCTCCGCGAGCCCTTTCAGGATTTCTTTTGGAAATCTCTCCTCGTGGTCGAGGGCCGCGGCGACCGGTTTTACGTGGCGATCCACGAAGTCGCGGGCGGAGCGGACGATGAGCTCTTGCGTGTCGGTCAGGTCGATGTTCACGAAGCTTGGCATAATGCGGCGCCCCGATGGCGCGTCAAACCCCAACACGGCCTCTTCTCTTGGCCGCCCTCCTGCCCCTCCTTTCGGCCTGCGCCGAGGGGCAGTCAGCGGCGGATACGGGGCCCGCGCCGGAGCCCAGGGCCGCGGAGCCCCAGGCCAACGCCCCCAGCGCGCCCCAGCTCCCCGCGGCGCCCGCGCCCTCGGCACCGGCTTCCGCGTCGATCCCGGCACCATCGTTGGAGGTCAAACCACCGCCCGGACCGCGCGTCTTCAGCAAGGCGCGCTTCGCGTGGATCCAATCGTCTCCGAGCCACGGGAGCGGCTGGCAGGGCTACTTGTCCCTCGGAGACTCGGTGGCGTTGGCCGGCAAAACCGCGGAAGAGTCGCTGGTCCCCGGGGGCCTCAACTGCACCTGGTACCGCGTAGCGCCGCGGGGCTTCATGTGCGCGGGGGGCGCCGCGTCGACCCTCGATGGCGACGATCCGCTCGTGAAGTACCTGGCCCGCTACGCCCCCGACGAGAGCTCGCCCTGGCCCTATCGCTACGGCGAGTCCACCGGACTGCATCGCTACGAGACGTTGCCCGACCCAAAGCAACAGCGGCGCTTCGAGTGGGATCTCGACGAGCACCTGGCGGCGGTCGCCCGGGCGAGGGAGGCGACGTCCGAGACAAACATCGACAAGGACCTCGTGGGTGTCGACCTCACCCCCGCAAAAAACAAGTCTCTCGAGCTGCTCCCGGTGGGCCCGCTCGTGCGCGAGGTGCGCGATCGAATCATCCCCCAGTCCACCGTCGCCTACGTCGACGAGCTCGAGGACGGCGGGCGCTCTTGGCTGCTCACCTGGGATCACGCGCTCGTCCCCAAGGACCGCGTGCGCCCCTACCCCAAGAGCGACTTTTCGGGCGTAGCCCTGGAGGAGGGTAAGGTCGAGCTGCCCATCGCCTTCATTCGCAAGAAAGCTCGGCCGAAATACACGCGGGCGCCCGATGGCACGATGATCGCGACGGACCGCGAGTGGCCGCGGCTCGCCTGGTTCCGCGTCAGCGGAGAGCCGGTCGTGGTCGACAACGAGAGCTACTGGCAGACCTCCGAAGACGGCGTATTTGTCCGAGACAGCGACGCGACGATCGCCAAACGTGACACGCCGTTTCCCAAGATGGCGCTCGAAAGCAAAGGCCGCAAAACCTGGGTCGAGGTGAGCATCCTCGGCGGTTGGCTGATCGCCTACGAGGGCGAAAAGCCGGTGTTCGTCACGCTCATCTCCCCCGGCCGCGGGGGCCTGCCGGCGCCCAACCGCGACGCCCTCGAGACCGCCTCCACACCGGTCGGCACCTTCCGCGTCGACGGCAAGTTCGTCACGGCGACGATGGTGTCGAGCACCGACGACCTCATCGTGCACACCGAGGTGCAATACGTGCAGAACTTCCACGGCCCCCACGCACTGCACGGCGCCTATTGGCACGACGCCTGGGGCGAGCCGAAGAGCGGTGGCTGCGTCAACCTCGCCCCGCGCGACGCCGCGTGGTTGTTCGAATTCAGCGAGCCGTCGATGCCCGAGGGTTGGCACGGCATGCGCGCGGTGAAGGACGCCGGTCCCTCGACCATCGTGGTCGTGCACCGCTAATCATTGGTCCTCAAACCATCGCCAGCCGCCGCACCAGCGCGCGCGCCGCGCCGGCAAACGCATCGGGCGCGGGCAGCAGGCTCACGACGTAGGCGCCCTCCTCCGCCATGTCGAAGAAGTAGCCCGGGTGCACCAACACGTGGTCCTCGCGGATCAACGTGGCGACCGTGGCGTCCGCGTCCGGCGCTCGATCCACGAGCAGCGTCGCGTACCAGCCGCCGTCCATCGGGACCCGTCGCACACGTCCGCGCCCCTCGTGCTCGACGAGGCGGTCCATGGCGCCCAGGTTGTGCGCCAATCGACGCTGAAGCGGCTCCTGGATCGCCGCGCGATGGGCCAGGATTTCGCTCAACGCGGCCTGCACCGGCGTGGCCACCGAGAGGTAGGTATCGGCGATGATCTCGAGGCGCCGCAGGGCCTCCCGCACGAGCTTCGCCTCACCTTGAACCACGGTCCAGCCGAGCTTGAGCTGGGGCAACAGGGCAACTTTGGAGAGGCCGCTCAACACGAAGGTGAGCGCCTGCGAAGGCCGCACGTTGCTGCGTAGGCGCGCAGCCGAGACCGTGGGCGAGACATAGTCACCAAAGACCTCGTCGACGATCAGCGCGATGCCGTGCCGCGCCGCGAGCGCGTCGAGATCATCGGCCTCATCGCGGCGAAGCAAGGATCCCGTGGGGTTGTTCGGGCTCACGACAACGATCGCCCGCGTCTCGCGATCCAAGGCGTTTACAAGGGAATCCATGTCGATGCGAAACCCCTCGTCGTCCCGCACCAGACGGTAGGTCCCGAGCTCCACGTCTTCGAGGCCCGCGACGTAACCCAGCAACGGGTACGACGGCGCCGGCACGAGCACCCGCTCGCCGCGCTCCGCGAGCAGCTTGAACAGCCAGCCGTAGGCCTCGCTCGTGCTCGCCGAGAGCACCACGTTTTGGGCGTCGACGGCGAGACCGCGCTCCTCGTAGTAACGGGCGACGGCCGCGCGCGCCTCGCGCATGCCGAAGGCCTCAGGCGCGTAGCGCGCCCCGCGCGGGTGCCCCAACAGGGCCACGATCGGCGCCGCATCGACGAGCCCCACGCGCGTCGGGTTCGACTCGGTCAAGTCGATGAGCGCGCGCCCCGCCCGACGTGTCTCGGACACGAGCGCCGTGAGCTGGTTCTCGGCGAGATCCCAGGCCGTGCGCTTCGCGAAGCGCAAGCTCACAACCCCCGCGTGCAGGCGAAGGCGTTGAGCGCGGGGAACATGCCCTCCGACACGGTGATGTACCCGTTACCGTCTCGCGTCCAGGCGATGGCCTCGCCCTGCTTCTCATCCACCTGCGCCAGGGGACACGGCGCTCGCAGCAGCGCCTCCGCGAGGCCCTCCCCGACGGCCGCGGGGTAGAAGAAAACATCGTTGTAGGTGCGCAAAAGCACGCCCGCGCCGGAAGGATGCACATCGCCTCCCGTCACCCGCGGGCTGCCCCCCGGCAGCGTGATCGAGCCCTTCTCGACGAGCGTCGTCGTGACGTTTGCGAGCGGGGCAGCGTCCGAGACAAACACCTGCGAAGGCCCCGCCGAGACCTTCGTCACGATCCCGATGGCGCCCGTGGCAGGATCGACGAGCAGCGCCTCGGCGTTGTGGGACCCGTCGGGGTAAGCGATCGGCAGCGCCTCGACGTCGAGCTCTTGATCACCCGCGTTCACGGACGAAGGCTCCGTCACCCGGTAGATGACGTAGTTTGCGCGGCTTTGCGTATTGTCCCCGATGTCCGCCAAGAACAAGCACGTGCCCGCGGGACAGGGCCCACGTGCGATGTCCTCGATGTCGATGGCCGTCGCGCCCTTCAGCGTGAACGTCGCGCGCGTGTCGCCCGCAGCGTCGACGGCGAAGAAGCGCGCCGTGTCCCCCGAGTCGTTGTGCACATAAAAGATGCCTTCGTGGGCGACGCTCGCCACGATGCCCGACGCTTCGAGGATCGCCGCGTCCGAGACAGCGCCCACGGCACCTTGCGAAATGCACGACAAGCACGCGAGGCCCGCAGCGCCTCCCTCCCCGCCGAGGCCGCCATCGGTTCGCGCTCCGCCGGCCCCGCTCGAGCTCGCCGCCGGGGGTTGGCTGTCCGCGACATGGCCGCACGCCACGCCCGTCGTCACGACGCTGAGCACGAGCGAGCCGAGCGCCACGCGCCGCGCGCTCACGATCGCGTCCCCCCGCTCCGCCGCCCGACGAGCAACGCAGCACCGAGTAAAATCCACGCAAAATCGCCGCGGCGCACGGGCCTCGACGGTCCCACCCCGCAGGTCCATCCACCCTCCGCGCCGACGCCTCCGACGGCCGACCACGCGTCGAGACCAATCGGCAGCTCGCGCGGTCCACAAGCCCCGGCATCGGGCTCGGAGCAGAGCGAGGTGCCCTTGTATTTCACGTCGACGAGCATCACCTCGCCGCCGTGCCCCGGCGCACCGGCCACGCCGAAGCGCCACATCCCTTCGCCCACACGCGTGAGGTTCTCGACGACCACGCCATTGTCGACCGACAAGTGCAGGTCGGTTCCGTCCAAACCAAGCACCGGCGCCCGATGAATGTCTCGAAGCTCGACGTAACCGACCACGGGCCACGACGCGTCGGGCCGCGCGTACGCGCTCGAAAGCACATACCAACTCTGAGCCATATCGGGGCTCGTCGCCTGGCCCGCGGTCTCGAGCATCACGCGCTCCGCCCCCACGAGATCGAGCGCGCCGGGCCCGAGCTGCGTCTGTGAGGGCACCGAGCCCGTTGGATATTGCGCGCCCGCCTGCAAGATGTCTCGGACACGTGCTTGGGTCAGCGTCGGGTCCTTCTCGAAGAGCAACGCCACCGCGCCGGCAACGTGGGGCGCCGACATCGACGTTCCGCTGGTCAGCGCGTGCCAATCATCGAGCACGTAGCAAGGCGTGTTGTCGGGGCACCCGGGCGCCGCAAAGATGGACGAGGCGTCCTTGCGCGGGTCCGCGTCCGCGCTCATGGCACCGCCAACGAATGCGCCGGGAGCCGTAATTTCAGGCTTCGGGACGCCGAAGGGCGTGGGCCCGGCCGCGGAGAAGTAACAAATGTCATCGGCGCGAGGCCGGTCGTTGCCGCCGAGGGATACGAGCTCCAAGCGCTCCCCGTCGATCGGATCCCAGGTGAGCCGATTGACCGTGCAGCCCACGGCGATCAAGTTCGGGTGGCTCGCGGGGACGTTGATCGTGCCCTGTTTCAAGCCCTTCGCGAACAAGAGCCCGTTCGACTTGGCAGGATCGACGTCGCCCTGGCCGACCACCCAGAGGCTCGCATGCCCACTGCCTTCGAGCGTGATCGTGAACTCGCCCTCGGACCAGGCGCCGTCCATCGCGACGACCGCGCTGTTGGTTTGCGCGGTCATCGGTGTCTTGCCGTTCACGAGGCGGTTGATCACCGCGCCGGTCGTGCCGTCGTCGCCTTCGTATCCGGCCTCCTCGCCCGGAGAGACGGGGTCCACCCAGGTCTCGCCGTCGGGCCCCACGAGCCCCACGGCAACTTCATCACCGGGCCTGAACGTGATCCAAATGAAGCCCTGCCCCGACTTCGAGCTCGGCGTCGCGATGGGCACCGTCACTTCGGCGTGGGGCGCCACATAGGTCTCGGTGTGCACGCCGTACGGGCCACGGCCGTCGCCCAAATCGTAGAGCGCACCGCTGTTGCCCGCGGCCACCACGATCGAGCGGCCGGGCTTGTCGTCCCCCACAAGGGCCCCCAAACCGGCCTCCAAATCGCTCGTTCCGTCGTGAGGGCCAAAGTCGCCGCCCACGCTCAAGTTGAGAACGGCGGGCATGCCCATGGCCTCGGCGCGCTCGAAGACGAAGCGCGCCGCGTTCAAAATGTCCGGGTCACGAAAGCCCGTTCCGGGCGCCGCCGGAGCCGCGATCACCAGCGTCGCCTCGGGCGCCATGCCCACGTAGCGAGGCACCTCGTTCACCGAAGGCCCGCCATTTCCCCCCGCGATCGACGTGACGTGGGTCCCGTGCCCCTCCGGATCGCGAGGATACGAAGCCCCCGGCGATCCGAGCAGCAGGTTGATGTCGTCCGCCGAGAGGATCGCGCACGACGACTGATTGGGGCTCGTGCAGCCGTAGGCATCCTCGAGCTCGGGATGGAGGCCGAGGGGCTGCGATGCAACGAGCATCCAGGCGACTCGCGTCTTGCCGGTCGCGTCCCGAAAATCCGGGTGCCCAAGATCGATCCCCGTATCGATCACCCCCAAGACCACGCCCTTTCCACGTTGTCCGCTGGACGCCCGGTAGGCAGCGGCTTGGGTCCAAATGGCCGAGACATCCAACTGCGGCCAGCGGGGCGGCGCGTAATGGATCGCGAGCTCGGGGTGGAGAGCGGAGAAGGTCTCCAATTCGTTGGACGTCAAACGAATTGCGCCGACGCCGGGCGCGACGGGCAACAGTCCGTAGGTCTCCGCGACCGCGCCCTCCGGCAAGCGCACGGTGACGGGCACCCGACCCAGCGCATCGCCGAGCGGGTGCGGCCCTCCGCGAGCCCGCAACAGCCGCGTGAGCGACGTCGCCGGCACGTCGGCCCGTGCGAGGGAGCTTGGAGCTAGAGCGAGGGCAAGCGCTGCGGCAAAACAAAGCGGACGCACGCCAGCACTTTAGCGTAGGCCCATCACACCGGAGGCACGAGGTGGCGCTTCTTCGGACGCCCTTCGTGTTTATCCGCGTAGAACGCCAGGCGGGACGCGACCTCGGCGCGAAGATCCAGGGCCGGCACTACCGCATCGATCACGAGCTCGCTGGCGAGCTTCACCAAGTCGACGTCCTGCCGGTACTCGTCGCGGAGCCGCAGCACCATGGCATCGCGCTCGGGCCCTTCGGGGACCGCTTGGATCTTGTTGTAGAAAACCGCGTTGACCGCAGCATTCGGACCCATG
>CAYLJT010000251.1:0-10350 GCA_964383995.1 uncultured Polyangiaceae bacterium | reverse complement strand
CTCTCCTTCTTCGAGCGCAGGATGTCGCCATAGATGTGGTCGCCGATGTAGAGCACGCGATCGCCGGTGACGCCGAGGTGCCGTTCGAGGTCGTGCAAGTTGCCGCCTTCGTAGACCGCGCCGCGTTCGAGGGGCGGCACGGCGGGGCTCACTTGATCGCCTTCGCGACGAAAGAGCGGCCGGCGCTCTTGGAAGAACGCGGGCTTCTGCGAGGCGACGATCAGCACGTCGAAGTAGTGACGAAAGCTCGGGTACTCGGGCATCGCGTCGCCCAAGAGGTACGTCATCATTTTTTCGGTGAAGGCCCAGCGCGAGTTCGTTAGCAAAAACAGCCTTTTTCCCGCCGAGCGCAGCTTGTGGAGGGTGGCCGCCAAGAGCGGATCGCGGTTCGCGTAGCGGGGCAGATCGAGGGCGACCTCGTTGAGGATCGTGCCGTCCGCGTGGGCCTCGTCTATGGCCTGCCGAATGTCGGTGAACAGCCCTTGAAAATCGATGGTGAGCCCTTCGCGCTCCATGGCGTCGACGATGGCCGCGTACATCGTGGCCTCGCTCAACGCGTAGAGCGTGTCGATGAAGTGATAGCGCGGCGTCGCGGGGCGGATCTTGCGCTGTTGGTAGTGCTGGCGAAGCTCGTCCTTCGTGAGCTGACGCAGGCCGTGGTAGCCCTTTTGCACAACCTTGAAGCGATCCATCTTCAAGATGTTGCCCGCGCGTTTGTCGATCAAAAGGCCGCGGATCGGGAAGTTGACCGGGTAATCGATGTTGCGGACCAGCTCGGGGTAGCCGCGCGCGATGAGCTTCTCGGCGGTCGCGCGGATGCTCAGCTTGTCGATCTCGGCTTGGTTGTAGATCGCGAGCGTGTAGTCCATGTCGAAGCCGACCCAGTCGACCCCGGACATCCGCAGGTTTCGGTTGACAAAAACGCGGTTCGTTCGCGGGATTCGGACCGGCTCCCGTTCGGGAAAAAGGCCGGCAAGGGGCAGGGCGAGCTGCTCAGGGGGCACGATGCCGGCGAGCCTACCATGGTGCCGACGGCGTCGTACTTGGGCTAAGGTCGATCCCGGCTTCACCGATGCACAGTCCGTCCCCCATCGCAGGCAAACCCCGCGCAGAAGGCGCCGTATCCCCCGCTCGCGGTCGCGATCGGCCGACCGCGTGGTGGCTGTCGATGCTCCGTCGTCGCGTCGATCGCATGGCCGAAGAGAAGCTTTCGCTCGACGAGCCCATCGTGTGGTCGTCCGAGATCGAACGACGCGCCGCGATAGCCTTCTTCAACGCCGCATTTCGCGCCGAAGAGTCGGGCCTCGCGCAGGCGCACACGCTGGCCGACGAGGTCGAAAACGACGACCCCGAGCTCGCCGAGTGCCTGCGCTTGTACGGCAACGAAGAGGGCTGGCACCGCGCGCTGTTGACCGAGTTCTTGGGCTATTTGGGCGGAGAAATTCGGCCCATGGGGCGCGTCACGCGGACCTTCTACGGGCTCTACGGTCGCGCGAAGCGCATGGAGTCCATCGTGCTCACGAACCTCATGTTCGAGACCATCGGCTCCACGACCTACAGGCTCGCGCTGCGCCGCGCTCGGCACCCTGCGGTGCGGCAAATGCTGACGATTTTGACGCGCGACGAGGCCTTTCACGTGCCCCTCAACGTGCACTTCATGCGGCGCGCCCTGGCCCGTGCGCCCGAGGGCGCGCGGGTCAAGCTGGTCGCCATCTACCACCTGCTCTTCGTCGCGCTGCTGGCCTCCGCGGCCGCCAGTCGCCGCCGCGCGAAGGCCTTCGATCAGATTCCATTCTCCGAGCTTTGCAGGGCCTACGCCGAGCAGCTCGGGAAGCTCTTCTTGCACGAGGACGACCTGCGCTTCCGTCCTTCGTCGACGCTCCTGCGTCTCTTGGGCCTCGATCCCGACGTGCTTCGCGCCGCCGAGGACGACTCCGCGGTGAGCATTCGGGCCGCGGAAGAGGCTGCGGATCGCTCACGTGTCGTCGTCACGGCCCTCTGATGGCGCTGATCGAAGCGCGGGGTTTGACGAAGACCTACCGCGCCGCGGAGGGCCTGCGCGCCGCGCTCGCCGATGTGTCCCTGGTCGTGGAAGAGGGAGAGCTCTTGAGCGTGCTCGGGCCGAGCGGCTCGGGGAAGAGCACACTGCTCGGCATCTTGGGCGGGCTCGATACGAAGTTCGAGGGCCGTCTCTCGCTCTTCGGCCGCGATGTGCGCGCGCTGTCCGACCGCGATATCGCGCGCTTGCGCAGCGAAAGCGTGGGCTTCGTGTTTCAGGCGTTTCACCTCCTGCCCCACCTCACGGTCATCGAGAACGTCCTCGCGCCGACGTTGTTCTCGCGCAGCCACAGCGCCGCGGACGCGCGTCGGCGCGGGCTCGAGCTCCTCGATCGGCTGGGGTTGGCGTCGCGTGTCTCGGACAAACCGGCGAGCCTCTCGGGCGGGCAACGGCAGCGGGTCGCCGTCGCTCGCGCGCTGATGATGAAGCCGCGCTTGTTGCTCTGCGACGAGCCCACCGGGAACCTCGACGCGGAGACGGGCGCGGCCACGATCGAGCTTTTGCGCGAGCTGTGGAACGGCGGCGAGATCACGATCGTGGCGGTGACCCACGAAGAGCGGCTCGCGCAAATTGGTACGCGTCGCGTGGCCATGCGCGATGGTCGCTTGGAGAGCGCGTGAGCTTCGGAGCGCTCTGGCTGCTCGTGCGGAGGGACCTGACGAGGGCCCGTGGAGCCTTGTTTTCAAGCGCTTTTGGCATCACCGCCGGGACCGCGGCGCTGGTCTTTTTTCTCGCGCTCGGGCTCGGTGTGCGAGCGGTGCTGCTCGGCGAGGTGTTTCCCCTCGACAAGGTGGAGCTCGAACCGCGCAAGGGCGCCGATCCGGGGCTCTTCGGGCTGCTGCTCGGAGCGGCGCCGCCCCCGGGGATCGAAGCCGATTCCATCGCCGCGCTCGGCGCGATGGACGAGGTCGACAAGGTTTATCCCAAGCTCAAGCTCGCGCTGCCCGCGAGCGCTCGCGGCGGCAAAGAGCTCATCGGACGCGACGTCGGGACGAGCGAGCTGTTTGGCGACGGCGTCGACCCGAGCCTTGTCGCGGACGAGCTGACGGAGCCCGTGCTCTTCCGCGATCCCCTCGAAACGAAGGGCAAAACGTGCGTCAACGACGACGGTTGCGACGCACCTTCGTATTGCGAGCGGACCAGCGGCGCGAGCGAAGGCGTGTGCTCCGAGCCCGTGCCCGCGTTGGTGAGCCGCTACCTGATCGAGATCTTCGACAAGACGATCGCGCCCGCGCACAACCTCCCTCCCGTGGGCGCGACACTGGTCGCGCGGGGCTCGGGCATCACGTTCAACGTGCGCCTCGGCGAGGCGCTGCTCGGCAAGGCCAAGCAGGGTGAGCCGCGCACGGTGCGCGTGCGCGTCGTCGGCGTATCACGTCGTGCCATGGACCTCGGGCTCACGTTCCCGCGCGCGGTCGTCGAGCGCTGGAACCGCGAATATGCCGGCGAAGAGGCCGCGCGGCGCGCCTCGAGCGTGGTGCTCCAGATCCGCGAAAACGACGACGCCAGCGCGGTGATCGCGAAGGGTGCGTCGTTGGGGCTCGAGCCCACGGACACGCGGGCCCGCGACGTCAGCGTGCTCGTGTCCGGGACAACGGCGCTCTTGTCGCTGATCGCGGCCGTGTTGCTGATCGTCTCGGCGACCAACATCGCGTACACGTTTCGCGTCCTGGTGAGCGAGAGGACCGGGGAAATCGCGCTCTACCGCGCGCTCGGCGCGACGGGTGCGGACATGCGCCGTTGGATGATGGGCCTGTCGCTCGTCGTGGGCCTGGGCGGCGGCGCGTTGGGGGTCATCGTGGCGCGCCTCGCGGCCCTCGGCGCCGACTACCTCGCGGCCGAAAAGCTCCCCGATTTCCCGTTCAAGCCCGAGACCTTCTTTGATTTTCCTGCGAGCCTTTATCTGGCGGGAGCGGCCTTTGGCGCCCTGTTCGCGCTGCTCGGCGCGCTTGGACCCTCGCGCCGCGCCGCGCGCGTCGAGCCTGCCATGGCGTTGGCGAGCGTGTAACGCGGGTCTTTCGCGCAGTTTCGAGGCCGGATAGCCTGGCGCTATGGTGCGACGCTCGCTTGCCTTGGCCTCCGTGTTCGCCTCCTTGTGCCTCGCGTCGCCGGCCCACGCCGAGCCCACCGAGCCCGTGGTCATTGGTTGGTGGTCGTATTTCGATAACACCAAAATCCCGACTACCTCGTCCGCCGCCCACCCGGTGTCGTCGTACGGGGACCCCGACACCTACTATTACGAGCCCTCTGGCGCCTTTGGCATGCAGGAAGATCCGGCGGTCTTGCCGCCCGATCAGGCCTGGCAGACCCTGGTGTCCTACGTGCTGGCGAAGGCCAACGGCGTGACCCTCTCGTCGACGTTCACCATCAACACGTCGAGCGACCTTCAGACCTTCACGCAAGCCTATTATGGCTGGGCGCTGCTGCTGCTCTACGTGCCCAAAGACAAGTATTGCGACAGCTACCAGGTGCACATCGGCACGGTCGACGACGGTGTCCAGGTGATGACCAATGGCAAGATCGTTGGCTATGCGAACCTGGGCGAGCAGAACAAGCTCATCGATATGGTCGAGCAGAACTCGAACCCGCCGAGCTTGGTGCTGCGCCCAGGGATCAACGAGGTTGTTTTGATTCACGAGGATCAGGCGGCGGTCGAGCGCTACGTGACCAACGTGTGGATCGAGCACAATGGAGCCCAGGTCGATCTGGCGCCGAAGAACATCGCCTGGGGTCGGGTGCAGGACGCGACCAGCGCCGCGCCGCTCTACGACGCGACGGTCGGGCTCTCGGGGAACGGCGTCACCGACAGCTTCCTGACGGGGCCCTACGGTTTCTACTTCTTCTCGGGCCTGGCCGATGGAACCTACGATCTTACCGCCGACGCCGTGGGCTATGCCACGGGCCAGGCGAGCGTGGGTCTTACCTTGGGTCAGGGCGTGACCGAGGTGGTGCGCACGGACCTTCCGTTGATGGAAGGTTGCTCCTGTCCAGATGGCACCATTTGCGGACCTAGCGGCGGTTGCCTCGTGCCCTGCGTGCTCAAGGGCGAGCTCGGCGAAGACTGCGATGATCCCGCGGCGACCTGCGTCGAGCACTACTGTGTCACGAACCCCTGCGACACGTTGACTTGCGCCCCGGGCTTCTATTGTGAGCCTACCCAGGTGGGGGGCACCCTGTACGGGCAGTGCATCGAAATCGCCTGCTCCAACGTGTGCTGTGGCGTGGGCGAGGTCTGCTCCGCGGGGCTGTGCGTCCCGGACACGTGTGGCGAAGGGTGCCCGGGAGGTCAGACCTGTTCGGGCGGAAGCTGCGTCGACTCATGCACCGTGGTCAACTGCGTGCCCGGCCTGGAGTGTCAGGACGGTGTTTGCATTACGCCCTGCGAAGCTCACCCCGAGTCGTGTGGCGGCTCGGGGGGCTTCGGTTTCGGCGGCGAAGGGGGCGCGGGCACCGGGGTAGGCGGAGACGGCGCGGAGGTCGGCGCCGGCGGGGCTGGCGCCAATGGGGCCGATGGAGCGTCCGACGACGATGCCGGATGCGGCTGCGAGGTGCCCCGAAGTCCCGGACAAGATGGACAGGCGCTGGCCCTTTTGGGCCTCGGGTTGGGCCTTGTCCTGCGTCGTCGCAGCCGAGGGTAGATCCGCGCTCGATGTCAGCCTGAGCACGCTTCGAGCTCGCGGCGGTCGGTTTTTTTCCAAAAGCCTTGCCGCATGGAAGATAATCAGACGTAAGACTCTGGCTCTCTACCAGAGGCCCCAAGGAGTCGACCATGGCGGAGCGCGACACCCGTATAGAGCCTTTCGAGGAGCCGAGCACGAGCTGGTCCGATGAGCCTTCCGAGCGCGCGGACGAGGGTCAGTCGCGCTACGAAGAGCGGGGCTCGATTGGCAAGGGTGGGATGGGCACGGTGTTCCTCGTGCGCGATCACGCGCTGCGTAGGGAAGTGGCCATGAAGCGCCTCGATCCGGCCTTGGCCTCGCGCCCCGAGCTCGTCCAGGCCTTCGTCGAGGAGGCACAGCTCAGCAGTCAGCTCGAGCACCCCAACGTGCTTTCCATCCACGAGCTCGGCGTCGACACCGATGGGCATCCCTTTTTTACGATGCGGGTCGTGCGCGGAAACACGCTGTGGGCGCTGCTCCACGACCCCGAGCGGCCGCCGGGCTCCAGCGAGCGGCTGGGGGAGCTCATCGAGGTGTTCCTGAAGGTCTGCGACGCCGTGGCTTATGCCCACAGCCGAGGCGTCGTCCATCGTGACATCAAGCCCGACAACATCATGGTAGGTCCCTACGGCGCCGTCTACCTGATGGATTGGGGGCTCGCCAAGGTGCAGCGCGCCGCGGCGCCGGGGCTCGTCGACGTTCCGCGTCCGCCGGGAAGTCCGCTCACGAAGGTCAAGGAGGGCGCCGTCGGGACGCCTTCGTACATGCCTCCCGAACAGGCGAGGGGAGAGCAGCACAACGTGGACACGAGGTCGGACATCTTCGCGCTCGGCGCGGTGCTCTACCATATCGTGACAGGTAAGATGCCCTACCCTGGGGAGACTTCGGCCGATATCCTCAAAGCCGCCAAGAGCTGCACCTTCATTCCTCCCGAGGAGGTGCCCGGGGTATTCGTCCAGAAGAAGATCGCCCGCGTCATCCAGCGCGCGATGGCTATGGATCCGGCCGATCGTTTCCAGTCGGTCGCCGAGCTGAAGGCGCAAGTACAGCGCTTCTTGCACGGCGGTCTGCACCTCCCGAGGCAGCACTTTTCGAAGGGCGACTGCATCGTCCAGGAAGGGACCGTTGGCGAAGAAGCTTACATCATTACCCGAGGCACCTGCGAGGTCTACAAGACCGTGGGGGGTCAAAGGAAGGTCGTACGGCAGTTGGGCATCGGCGATGTTTTTGGAGAGCTCGGCGTCATCTCGGCGTCGCCGCGCTCGGCGAGCGTGGAGGCCCTGGAGCGGGTGACGACCCTGGTGCTCACACGGGAGGTGCTGGACGAAGGGTTTGCGGCTGGGAGCTGGGAAGGTTTGATCGTCAAGTCGCTCGTGGAGCGGTTTCGCGAGCTCGACAGCCGCATGACGACGGCCGAGCGCGACTCGTTGCACGGCCGCGATTGACCGGTGCCGTCGTTTAACGGACCTCGAAGACCGCGACGCCCTCGGGCTTTGCGCCTTTGGGGTCGAGGTAGTGGAAGGTATCGCCCTCACCCGACAGCCGGTCCTGAAAGAACGCCGTCGAGTACTGGTTGATCAGGTGGTGCGCGAGGACGGGATCCATGTTGTCCGGACTGCAGCCGTCGTCGAAGGAGCCGACGCTCAGGCCGATGAGATCGATGACCGAGCACATGTCCGAGAAGGTGAAATGGCCTGCCTTGTCCAGACCGAGGAGGTAGGCGTCCTTGGTAAGCTTGCCGAAGGGCACCTGTTGCTCCTCCACGAAGGGCGTGGAGCTGTCCGAGGTGCCTCCCTGGATCATGGTGGGAATCTGGATGGCTTCCATGCCGTGCTCGCCGTAGATGATGTCGCCGGCCGGGGCTTGCGGCAGGGCGGCTATCACGCGCTCGTCCCGCGCCGACTTGGGGAAGGCGCCGACCTCGTAGCCGTCGCAGAACACATTGTCCGGATCCGCCGCGCACTCGGTGGTCACGAAGTCGAGATCGATCTCGGCCCCCGCGATACGGATGGTGGTGTAGCCACCGAAGCTATGCCCGGCCATGCCGATGCGCGTTGGGTCGACCATGCGGTAGAGGGGATCGTTGGGGTCGTCCGAGCGAGCCAAAACCTCGTCGATCGTCCTCGAAATGTCCATCGGCCTGAGGCGCGCCATGGTTGCCGTGGGCAGCGCGGTCGTCTGCTGGACGAGCTCGAGGAAGGTGTTTCCCACGTGATCGGGGGCGGCCACCACGAAGCCGTGCGAGGCCAGGTATTCGGTCATGTAGAAGCTCTGGAAACGCACTCCCCCGAAGCCATGCGAAAACGCAATGAGCGGATGTCCTGCGCCCTGGAGGTCGGTCAAAGCGTCGCGCACCGCGCCGTTCGGCGACTTGACTTCGACTAGCGTGAGCGGACCTGCCGTCAACGCGTACCCAGCGACCTCCGCGCCTTCGGAGGGCACGGCTGGGTACCAGATCTCTACCGGGATCGCGCGTCCTTCCGGCCCGTCTTCGATCTGGATGGTGGTGACGCCCACGGCGTAGGGCCCGAGGGAAGAGGGGTCGGAGGTGGGTAAGGCAGGCAAAAGGGGCCGCTCTTGCGGCACCGCGTTGACGATTTTAGCTTCGCCGCAGCCTGCCAGGAACAGGCAAGCGAGCAGCGCGACGTAGGGGGACGAGCGAAGCATCGGGCCATGCTGCCCGATTTGTGGCGCCTTGTCACCCGCCTCGACGCTCAGTCAAGCTCCATGCGATCGCCCGAGGCGGGGATCATGACGTTCGGGTGACCGCCCGCCCGCAAGAGCTCCGCGAGGATCTTCTGGGGCCGGGGATCGCCATGCACCAGGGCGACCTGTCTCAAGTGACCGCGTTCGCGCACGTCCTTCGCATAGGCAAGGAGGTCCCGTTGATCGGCGTGCGCGCTGAAGCCGTTCAGCACCACCACCTCCGCGCGCCGGTCTCTCTCCACGCCGAAGATCTTGACACGGGTGCGCTGTTCGACGAGGCGCCTGCCGAGGGTGTGCTGGGCCTGGTAGCCCACGATGAGGACGGTGTTCCGGTCGTCCTCGATGGTAGATTTCAGGTGGTGCAAAATGCGCCCGGCTTCGCACATACCGCTCGCCGAAATGATGATCGCGGGCCCCTGTTCGGCGTCGATGGCCTTGCTGTCCTCCACGGAGTCGACGTAGGTCACCTCCGGAAAGTCGAAGGGGGAGTCGTTGCTGCGCATGAGGCCGCGCGTCTCGGCGTCGTAACACTCGGGGTGCAGCTTGAAGATGTCGGTGATCTTTACGGTCAGGGGGGAGTCGACGTACACCGGGACGCGCGGCGTCAGGTTGTCTCGGCGCAGCTTCTTCAGCGCGAAAATGACCTCCTGCGCGCGCTCCAGGGCGAAGCTCGGGATGAGCAGCTTACCACCCCGCTTGACCGTCCTACCGATGACCGTCGCCAGCTCCGCCTCCATGGCCTCCGTGCCTTCGTGGTTGCGATCGCCGTAGGTGCTCTCCATCAAGAGGGCGTCCGCCCCCTCGGCGACCTCGGGATCCCGCAGGATCGGCCGCTCGTAGCGGCCGAGATCACCCGTGAAGACCAGGCGGCGGTGCTTGTGACCCTCCGCGAGATCGAGGGAGCTGATGGCGCTCCCGAGCACGTGTCCGGCGTCGTGAAACTTCAGCTTGACGTGGTCTGTCAAGATCGCCGTGTGACGGTAAGGTACGGAGTAGAAGCGACCGATGGTCTCGATCACATCCTCGTCGTCGTACAGGGGCTCGACGGGCGGCAGATCGAGGCCCGCCTTTTCGTTTTGACGATTCAGAAAGCGGGCGTCGGACTGCTGGATGGCGGCCGCGTCGCGCAGCATGACGGCGCACAGGTCCCGCGTGGCAGGGGTCGCGTAGATCGGCCCTTCGTAGCCGTTCTTGATGAGCATCGGCAGGGCCCCCGAATGGTCGATGTGCGCGTGGGACAGCACCACGGCGTCGATCGATCGGGCGTCGAGGGGCAACCGTCGGTTGCGCTCGAAGGACTCTCGCCTCCTACCCTGGAACATACCGCAATCAAGGAGGATGGTCGACCTCGCGGTGCGAACGAGGTGCATCGATCCGGTGACGGACTGGGCGGCGCCGACGAACTCGATGTGCATGCTCGCTATGGGTACATGCCCGATGCCAAGGCGAGAAGTCATTCCACGTGCTGTCGGATGGGCTGCTCCGGACGCGCAGGCAGTGCAAGGTTTGCATCTTGGCGCAAGGTTGACGTGCACACTGTGTGCTTCCCGCGAGCCGTGTTCGCTTTGCGTGGGCGCGGGCGTTGCAGCATGCCTGTGCATGCCCGAGCAGCGCGCCGTTTTGGAAGCCCGAGGCCTTACCAAGGTCTATGGCGAAGGTGCCGTCGCCGTGCACGCTCTGCGCGGCATCGACATCGAGATGTTCGAAGGGGAGCTGCTCGTGCTCTTGGGACCGTCCGGGAGCGGCAAGTCGACCTTCCTCAACATCATGGGCGGCCTCGACCGCTGCACGTCGGGCCATCTGCGCTATTTGGATCACGACCTGACCACCGCCGACGATCGCGAGCTGACCCGCTATCGGCGTGAGCACGTCGGCTTTGTGTTTCAGTTCTACAACCTGATCCCGAGCTTGACGGCCGAGGAGAAC
>CAYLJT010000250.1:0-10379 GCA_964383995.1 uncultured Polyangiaceae bacterium | reverse complement strand
CATGGCATGCTTCTCGTCTCCCCAAGCGATGCCGCTCGCGACGTCGCTGGACTCGTCCTTTGCGCTGTGTTCGTCGCGCACAGAGTCATCGCGAGCGCGTGATCGTCGCGTGGAGCTCTCCCATGCGACGCATGACGCTGCGCGCCACCGGGGCAACGTGCGGCGCGTCAACCAAAAAAAGCACGCCTCAGCTCCCGTGCGCGGCGAGCTCGTGCACGCGCAAAATCAGGCCCTGTGCCCCCTGATCCTGGGCCCAGTCCATGAGCGCGAAGAGCTGGGTTTGGTCGGCGGCGATGCGCCCTGGATCGGCCTCGAAAAGGGCCAGGTAATAGGCGTGGATGGGCGCGTCGTCGGTGGGTGCCAGACGTCGAGCCGCGTGCCGCACCGTCGCATGCAGGGCGAGCCTGTCGTCGTCGGGCCGTTGCACGAGGCGCAGGTCCACGAGGTCGTCCAAAGCGCGCTGCGCTCCGCGATGGGAGGTCAGGACCTCCAACGAGCCTCGGTCCATGTGGTCACCTCCCATGAACGCAAGGACGCCCAGCATCCTTCGCCCGAGCGGGGTCAGATGCCGGAAGGCTTCGGCGACGACGCCACGGACCTCGGGGATGTCATCCTCGTGATCGATGGTCGTGATTCGCCCGACGCCGCGACGTACGAGGCGCTCGGCCAACGCGGGCACCGTTATGCGGCCTTGGGTGACCAGCGCGTCGGCGATGTCGAGGGCGACGGGATGAAAACGAAGCAGCCGGGCGAGCGGCGCGACCGCAGGAAATGGGCTTTTCTGAGCCCCGATCAGGGGTGGCGCGAGGGGGTAGATGGTGACCCCGCCGAGCAGGCAACGACGGGCCGTCAAGATCCAGGTGACTGGCAATCCCGCGAGGGCGCCGAGGACCCGAGCCGTGACGGCGTCGCTCTCGTGGTTGTCGAGGATCACCAGGGTTGGCGCCTTGCCAAGGGCCCGGCGGACCCGCGCGAGGGGCGAGCCTCCGGCCCTCGTGCGGAGGGCGCTCGCCATCATTTCGAGGACCGTCGTCGTGTCCCAGGCCCCGATACGCACCCAGGCGATACGGCCTCGAAATCGGCCTTGAAGGCGGTGCCCCAGGGCGGCCGCCAGGGTGGTCTTGCCACTGCCGCCCGCGCCGAGCAGCACGAGCGCCGTGGGATGGTGCGCGCGGATCAAGCGCGCGAGGGTGGCAAGCTCGTGGGCCCGTCCGCGAAAGGACGGCGGCTCGGGGGGAAACGGGAAGACGCTCGGCGAGCTTGGGGGGCGGGAAGGTCTCATGTCGGCCGTGCAGCGTAGTCCGAGCCACTTACCGTAGGTAGGCGAGCAGTGTGCGGATCACGCCGCGGGCCAGCTCGGGGTAGGTGTCGAGGAGGATGTCCAGCTCCTCGCGCCGGATGCGGAGCAAGGTAAGGTCGGTCAAGGCGGTGACGCTCGCCGAACGCGGGCTCCCGTCGAGCGCTGCGACCTCCCCGAGCACGTCGCCGCGGTCGAGGTTGCGCACATGCGCGGCGCGCTTGGTCACCTCGGCCAGGCCATCGACCACCAGAAACAGCGCGTCTCCCGGCGTCCCCTCCTGCACCACGCATTGACCGGGTGTGAAGCGCACGACGTCGGCGATGGCGGCGACTACGTCGAGCTGCTCGGGCAAGAGCCCTGCAAAAAGCGGCGCCTCGCGCAGGGCGCGGACCTTGTCTGTCCGAGACACAGGCGCCCCGTCGAGCTCGCCATCGGCGAGGCCTGCGGGCATGGCGGGGGGAGCCTCGCTCGGCGTGACCGGGTCCGGCGCGACGACCTGGAGCAACAGACGACGCCCCTCCGCCACGGCCCCGGCCCGCAAGAGCTGCTCGGCCGCGCGACGGGTGAAGCGCCGCGGCGCGCTTCCGTACACGTTGCTGGCCGCGGCAAGGTAGGCGACCGCGGCGTCCTCGTGCCACCCGGCGTTGGCCAGCGCGTCGGCGTGCTTTTCGTGGAGCGCGGCGAGGGCCGGGCGCGCGTGCTCGTCGCCCCCGGCGAGCTCGATGGCCCAGGCGAACAGACGCACGGCATGATCGAACGCCAAGGCCGATGCCGCCGCGTCGCCGGCCCTCTCCGCGAAGAGCCCGGCGCGTGCCCGATCCCCCGCCCCGGCCCAATGGACGGCAAGGGTCTCGGCGTCGGCGTCCCCGGTCCGCTCCAGAGCGCTCGCGATGCGGCCATGCAAGACCGCGCGTTCCACCGGCGCCAAGTGACGCAGGACCTCTTCGCGAATGCGATCGTGAAACGTCTCCGCGCGGTCCTCCGGGTGCGGGCCCGCCGTGCGCAGGAGGCTGCCGGCGCGCAACAAGCCGGCTGCGGCAAAGGCCTCGTAACCGGCGAGTCCCGCTACGTTCTCTAAGACATCGAGGCGCGTGGGCTGGCCTGCGATGGCCACCGCGTCGAGCAGCCGCCGGGCGTCAGGGGGCAACTTCGCGATGCGGCGCGCGAGCATTTCGGTGAGAGAAATACCTCCCCCCGAGCTGCCTTCCCGGGCGGCGCGCGCCAGCTCCTGAAGGAACAGCGGGCTGCCCTCCGACTCGGCGGCGATGCGCGCGGCGTCGGCGCGCGGGACCCCGGCGACCAACACCTCCGCGAGGGTTCGGGCCTCGTCTTCGGCCAGGGGCAGGACGGTGATGTCTCGGACATGGGGCAAGGTCCAGAGGGCCTTCACGGCCGCGCTCGCTTCGCCTTCTGGACGGTAGCTGCCGATGAAGAGCACGTTGGTCTCGGCGTCGGGCGTGAGCAGCTCGAGCAACATCGAACCGCTCTCCGGATCGGCCCATTGCAGATCGTCGACGGCGAGGACGACCGGCGCTCCTCCCGCCATGTTGTGCAAGAGCGCACGCAGCGCCGCGATGCCATGGGCGCGTTGTTGCGAGGTTTCGGTCGTCGCGCGCCGGCCCGCTCGCCCGATGGCGCGGACCTGGCGCAGCGCGGGGAACAGGTGGGAGGCCCGCGCGATGTCGCGGGGTAAGAGGCGACTGCAGGTGGCGTCGTCGAGGCGCGTCAGGCGGGCGGCCAACTGGTCGACGATGCCGTCGAGGGCCTTGTATGGAACGCTCTCCAGCTCGTAGCAGCGCCCTTCGAGCACGAGCCCCGGGCGTACGTCGCGCACGCCCTCCAGAAAGCGGTGAACCAGCGCGGACTTCCCCAGGCCCGACGCGCCATGCACACAAACCACCGTGCAACGTTGTCGCTCCGCGTCCGCCAGCGCGCCGCGCAGCGCTTCGAGCTCTCGCTCCCGGCCGACCAGCATGGGTGGGCCCCAGGTCGGCGATCGGCGCGGCGTCTGCGCATGGTCGTCGCGCCCCGGTGTTCGGAGCCACGCGCGGATGATTTCTTCGCTAGGCCGTTGGCTAGGATCCCGACGGGTCAGGGCCACGCACAGGTCCGCAAGATCGTCCGGAAGCTCGGGGCAAAGCGCCCGCGGATCGGCGGCTTCCAGGTTTTGTTTGTCCTGCAACAGTTCGGCGGTGCTGCCCCGCAACGGCAGCTCTCCGGTGAGGGTCTCGAACAGCATCACGCCGACCGCGTACCAGTCCGACGCGGTGGTCGGTCGCCGTCCCGCGGCTTGTTCGGGCGCCATGTACGCTGGCGTACCCTCCACGCCAAAGGAGGCCCGCATCGACACGGGGCCCGCGGAGGTCAGGTCCACGGCGAGACCGAAGTCCAGGATGACCACCCGGTCCTCGACGGTCATCAGCACGTTGGAAGGCTTCAGATCGCAATGCAGCTTTCCAGCTTCGTGCAGGGCCCCGACCCCCGACGCCAGCGATCCGAAGGCGCGGCGCACGCGGGCGTCGTAGTCGGGCGCTCCCCTCGCCTCGCGCAGTTTTGCGACGAGGGGCCGGCCGTGCACGAGCTCCATGGTGAAAAACCAGGCGTCTCCGGCGGCGATCAGCTCGTGCAGCGCCACCAGGTGGACGTGATGGATCCCGGCAAAATCCCGGAACTCTCGCTTGAAACGCGCGAGCCACAGAGGGTCCGGCGTGCGCAGCAACTTCAGCGCGACCGAGGCCCCGCGCTCGGCGTCGTAGGCCTCGTACACGGCCCCAAATCCGCCCTGACCTAGCAGCTTGCGCAGGACGAAGCGCGTCGTGCCTGAGAGCACGTTCTCGAGCGGCGCCGTTGTCGGCGCCTCCACCCGCGCGATTTCTCGCAGTAGCTCGGCGAACGAGCTGTCTTCCTCCGCAGAAATTTCGGCGCTGTGCGGCGTCGCTTCGCTGTCCGCAGGCGCGGCGTTGGGCGCCTTCGTCTCCGCGTCGGGCTCCTTCATGTCGGATCGAGCAGGCCCCTCGCCTTGGCCTTTTCACGCAGCTCGTCCTTGAGGAGCTGAAAGCGCTTGCGGAGCAGAGCGGAAGTCTTGTTGAGCGCGGCTTCGTCCGCGTCTTCCCCGAGCACGACGCGGGCGACGTCCTTCCACGGCATTTGCCGGTCGACACGCAAGATCAAGAGCAGTTGATCTTCGGCGGAGAGCGCTTCGCGCAGCAGCGCGACCTCGGTTTTGACCTCGGTGCGCAGGTGCGGCAAGGTTCGGTCACGCACCTCGTCGACGAGCTTCGACACCAGCGGTGACTCAGACAGCGGCACATTGCGTCGAGGTCGCAGGTGCGGCGAGGCCAGCACGCGCGTGCACGCATGGCGGGCGAGCGCGTAGAGCCAAGTGCGCATCGACGCTCGCCATTGAAAGCCTGCGATGCCCTTCCACAGGTCTTCGCTGAACAACGAGAACGCCTCGGACGCCAGGCTTTCGTCGCGGGTGAGCGCGTGCAGCAGGCCCAACAGCTCGGGCCCGTAGGCGCGCAGGGCGTCGGTCGCCGCCCCCTGCAGATCGCCTCGCGTCCACTTTTCGCGGATGCCCGCCTCGACGTCGGCGACGGTTCCTCCCTCGGCAGAGACCGCCGTCGGGTCCGTGGGAGGGGCGGTGGATGCGGTCATGAAACCGCGATTGTAGGCCATGGCCTCGCCCAACACGACCAGCGATTTTTTTTTCGCCTTCGCGTTCACATCGCTAGCGAGCCCGCTCTACCCCACAGACCGTTGATTGACCTCCGAAGGGTTTTTGGAGCGAGCCATGAAAAAGTCATCCCGAGCCAATAAGCGCAGTCCTGACGCAAAAAAGCCTTCGCTGGGGCTGGACCGCGACGAAATGTCGGCCCGGCCGCCCCGGATTCCTCCCCCTCCGCCGCTGCCGAAGATGGCGCTGCCGAGCCTCGCGTTTGACATGAACGACGTGGAGGAAGAGCCCGCGCCCGATAGCCACGTGCGCGACTTGCACGCGTTGGCGAGCACCGTTCCGCCGCCCATGGTCGTCGAGGCCCGGCACGTCGACGAGGCGGTGATCAACCTTGCAAACGGTTTCGGAAACGAGCTTCTGACCCGCCCGGCGCCCCGCAGGTGGATGCGCGTGGCGTCGCAGGTCGCCGCCGTCGCCGTCAGCTTGTCCCTCGGTTACGCGATTGGTGCTTCGAGGTCGGCCTGGGGCCCCATCGCGGACCAGACTGCCGCGTCCTCCTCCATCGAGACCGCTGCCTCCTTCGTCAGCGCGCGGCGCGGCCTGCAAACGCAGATTTCCCCGTTGACCCAACCGGCAGAGGCAGTTCCTGCCGCCTCGCCCGAGGTGGTCGCGCCCACGCCCACACCCGAGGTTGCGACGAACAACATCGTTGCTGCTCGACCCACCCCGCCGACGCCCCGTGAGACCCCCGCCGCCCGCGAAAAGGCGGCCGAAAACCCACCCGAAGCGACTTCTTCGGAGGGCTCCGAGGCAGAGGAGCCGAAGGCGCCTCAAACGCTGGTCGAAGCGATCAGCGCGCCGCCCTTCGAACGCGAGACGGCGTCCGCTTCGCTCGCCATCGCCGCGTCGCAAGCCGCGACGTGTGGCGCTCGCGAAGGGTTGCAAGGTCGCGCGCAGGTGCGGGTGGTGTTCTCACCGACTGGTCGGGTCACGTCGGCCACGGTGATGGGTGGACAGCTCCTCGGAACGGAGACCGGGAGCTGCGTCGCGCGGGCCATGCGAACGGCTTCCGTTCCCGCCTTCGCAGGCCCTCCGGTGGCTGTGATTCGCAACGTCAACGTAAGGTAGGTGCACAAATCATGGGAAGTAACGGGCCCCTGGTGTAAGAAGGCTCCATGTCCGAGACCGACCGCGAGAAGTGGGACGCGCGCTACAAGGTCGCCGCGCCCGCTGCCGAGCCCTCCCCTTGGCTTCGCTCCCTCGACGATCGGCTGCCGCGCCGCGGCCGTGCGCTCGACGTCGCGGGTGGCGCTGGCAAGGACGCGATTTGGCTCGCCCACCGGGGGCTCGACGTCACCCTTGCGGACATCTCGGAGGTCGGTCTGGCCCTGGCCGTCGACGCGGCGGCCAGGGCCCGTGTGCACCTCGCAACGCGGCGGATCGATCTGGAGGCGGAGCCTTTTCCCGAAGGGCCGTGGGACCTCATCACGTGCGCCTACTACCTCCATCGACCCCTCTACCCAAGCTTCATGGCGTCGCTCTCCCCCGGCGGAATGCTCGCGATCGTGCATCCAACCAAGTCGAACCTGCTGCGCAATCCGAAGCCGAGCGCGCGCTTTCTCCTGGAGGATGGTGAGCTGCCCGGCCTTGTTACAGGTCTCGAAATCCTGCACAGCGAGGAGGGCTGGAGCGACGCCGGGCGGCACGAAGCGCGCATCTTGGCGCGCAAGATGGCCGAGTAGAAGGCAAGCTCTCAGCGAGGCTTGCCTTGCCAACGGGACTTCAGTTGCTCAGAGCGTCCACCATCTTGCAGCTCGCGAGGGCGCCATCGTAGCTCGTGATAACGGCGGTGGCGGTCAGACTGGCTCCGGGGGGGCTCATCGGGTCGAGCACGTACGAACGACCGAAGGGGATGTTGGTGCCCGACTGCTGGTACAGCGCGGCCCCGATTTGCTGGCAAGACGGGTTTCCAGGGGCGCAGTCGAGCAGCACCTCCATGGGAAGGTAGACCTTCTCCAGGACGTGGCGAACGACCGACTCGGGCTCTGCCTGATCCACCAAGAGGACCTTGCCCGAGGCTGGCAAGGGTGCCTGGACATCCATGACCGTAGCGGCTGCCACGGGCAGACAGGCGGGGCACCAGGAGCCGAAAATCGCCACGTAGAGCGCGTCCACACCGCTCTGGCTCGCATCGACGTAGTTGTGGAGGTCGAACGTGGAGGTCGTGACATTGCCCGTCGTGTAGTCGCGTCGCAGGGTGGTTCCGGAGAACATCGGCGCCGGGTCGCCGGGATCCACCGCCGCAGGCCGACCGCCGTAGATCTGAATGGGTAGAGCCGTGTCGGCAGGTGTCCCGTCGTCCGGGTCGTCGGTGTACAGGACGCAGCCGACGTCCTCGCGCACCTGGCCCTGTCCGTTGTAGGTCACCGTGAGCGTGGCGCTTCCTCCGGGGGGCACGCTGGTGGCGCTTAGATCACAGGCGATCGCGGCGTTGGGCGCCTGCGTCAGGTTGCTCAGCGTCAACGTCGCGCCTCCCCCGTTGACGATGCTCACCGTGGCGGTACCCGCAGCGTTGCCGAAATTGACCCGCTGCGTGCTGAGGCGTACATCGGGCAAGGTGGTGGTTGGCAACAGTTGGTAAGCGTCCACGTGGTCCCAGCCTGCCAGGTAGATCTTGTCGCCCGAGGCAGCCACGCTGGAGCCAATTTGGATGGATGCGACGGGGTCGCTCCCGCGCAGGCGCCGGTGCAACTTCTCCGACGCGACCACCGAAAGCGCGCCAGTCGCCGAGTCCACACGCACGACGTGGAGCCAGGTGCGACACGCGATGGCGGCGCGGCCGCCGGTCATGGGCTCGACGTCTTGGCAGGTGCCTGGAAGGTCGACCACCGCCTTGCGCACGAAGCGCTGGGCGGGATCGGCGTGCATGGGGTTGAAGGCGTAGACGCCCACGCCCGCGCCGGCTGCTGCCGAGAGCGCGTAGCCCGTGCCCACAAAGGCTACGTCGAGGGTCGTGCCCGGGCTCGTCTGGAGGGTCTCGCCTCCAACCCGTGTCAAGACGCCTCCTGACCAGGTAAGCCACTGCACGCCGGCGGCGCCGTCGGCCACCAGGATGTTCCCGTCCGCCCGCGCGGCCAGGTTCCAACTGTCGGTGAGCCCGGCGGTGAGGCTGCCGAGAGAGACAGGAGCCGTCGGATTGGCGAGGCTCATGACCTCCACGCCGTCGGCGTGGTGAGCTGCGTAGAGGAGGCTACCTGCCACCTTGACGTTCTCGGTGAACACCCTCGACTTGGGCGCTGACCAACGGCGCGCGAGGCTCGTGGACGTTCCCCCCGTGAGCACCTCGAAGGCGTGGATGGGATCGTAGCGTGTTGCCACGTACACATAGTTTCCATACACGGCGCTGTTGAAGAACTTGTGGTAGGACGTGGGGCCCGTGGCGCCGTCCAGGTTGGATGGCAAGGTGATGTCGGCGGAAATCCGCGCGAGCTGCGGGAGCGTGACGCCCGTCGGCGTGCGCGAGACCACCGTCAGGCCGGTGGAGCTAGCGACAAGGAACCTCGATCCATCGAAGATCGTGGCTCCGAGCAGGTGGTCGATGCCTTCCATCGAGCCGAGCCAACGGAGGGATCCGGTGGCGCCGGCGTCGGGAAGAAGATCGGTCGTGCAGGTGGTCAGGGCCGATGCGACCTCACCCGCTTCGGAATCTTCGGGGAGGCTCGGTCCACAGCCAAGGGACAAGAGCGCTACGCCGAGCAAACCGACGAGCGCGAAAGGAGTGTGGGTCATGGTCAGCTCCTTGTGGAGGTCAAGGAGGGGCTTGGAGCGGGGTCGGGTGGGCTCGGGGCTCCTCGATGGCAGGAGATCTGGGAGGGCGCCGCGCGCGGTCCGTTCCGCGCGACGACCCGACCCTTGACGTGGCTTGCATCAGCCGTTCCTCGTCGAGAAAGACCCCTTGGTATGGAGCACGTCGAGGGGACCCAGCGCGCACCGTTTGCTTGCTCCGGGCAGGCCCTGCGGCTTCCTGTCGCAGGCCTTTGGAAGGTGTAAGAACGATCGCATCGCGAGGTGAATGCTCCGAGAAGGTCGGAGCGGTGCGCTGTGCTCGAGCGGGCGTCGACGACGCTCGCCGCACGATCGGGCCCGTTTCCCGCGGCAACGCCGAAAACTTGAGCGCCTAGGCCGAGGCGCGGTCCAATACGCCCGTGGCAAAGCAGGCAGAGAGCTCGGACATCGTCGTCGTCGGCGCCAGACCGCACCCCCTGCGTGATGCCTACCACTTGATGCTACGCATGCCGTGGCCGGCCGTGCTCGGCATCATCGCGGGCTCCTTTCTGCTCTTGAACCTCCTGTTTGCCCTGGCCTACCGGGCCGTCGACGGGATCCAAGGGGCCCGCCCAGGCTCCTTGGCCGACGCCTTCTTCTTCAGCGTCCAGACCATGGGAACCATCGGCTATGGCGCCATGGTGCCCGCGACCCCTGCGGCCCACGCGCTCGTCGTCGCGGAGTCCGTCGTCGGCCTCATCCTGACCGCCCTCGCGACCGGCATCGTCTTCGCGAGGTTCTCGCAACCGAGCGACGCCCTGGTGTTCTCCAAGCACGCCACCCTCTCGCCCATGGATGGTATTCCTACCCTTGCCTTTCGCATCGGCAACGATCGGGGTAACGGCGTGGTCGAGGCTACCGTGCGGGTGGTCGCCGTTCGCACGGAACGGACCGCCGAGGGCGTGACGTTCTATCGCATGTACGACCTCGTCCTGACCCGCGAGCGCTCACCCTTTTTGTCTCGGTCATGGAACGTCATGCACCCCATCGTCCCAGGCAGTCCGCTGTACGGCGCCACCCCCGCGTCCTGCGAGGCGAGCGAGCTCGAGATATCGGTCAGCGTGGTAGGCACCGACGACACCTCCCTGCAACCCGTCCATGGTCGGCACCGCTACCTTGCCAACGAGCTCGTGTGGGGAGCGCGCATGGCCGATGTGCTCTCCGAGCTGCCCGACGGCCGCTTGAAGCTTGATGTGGGCCTATTCCACACGATCGTGGCGACCGTGCCGACCGAGACCTTCCCCTACCCGACGGCCTCGTAGCGCGCCGAGCTCGGCCCGACAGGAAGGCGCCCGTCAACCCCGAAGCCAGGTGGCCAGCGCGTTCGTGAGCGCGCCCTCCGACGCGGCGTCGAAGGCGGCGAACATGGGCCCCGTGTTGACCTCCAAAAACACGAGCTCCCCCGTCGCGTGTCGGGTCTTGAAGTCACCCGCCGCGAAGTCGAGCCCCATTTCCTCGCACAGGGTCAAAAAGCGCGCCCCTAGCTCGCTCGGGACGTCGGCCCGCTCCACCCTGGTATCGGTGCCGCCCCGGTAGTCCAACACGGACGAGCGGACATGGAAGCCAAAAAGCTCCTCC
>CAYLJT010000249.1:0-10470 GCA_964383995.1 uncultured Polyangiaceae bacterium | reverse complement strand
CCTCGGGGCCGCCGACATCAAGGGCGCGGCCGCCTGTTTGTTGGCCGCCGCGCGCAACACCAAGGGTCCGTTGGCGCTTCTGTTCTCCTCCGACGAGGAGGCCGGCACGAGCCGCGTGGTCCGCGATTTCCTCGAACAAAAGCGGCCTTTTCGCGGCGTCGTGGTGGCTGAGCCGACGAGCTGCCGCGCGGTCTTGGAGCACCGCGGCATCGTCACGGCCGAGGCCACGTTCTCGGGGCTCGGTGGTCACGCGTCGGCGCCGCGCGCGTTGGTCGACAACGCGGTGCACGAGGCCGTGCGTTGGTCGAGCCGCGTGCTGTCCTTCGCCGAGGCCGCCAACACCACGATGAAACACGGCGATCTGGCGGGCATTCGCCTCAACCTCGGCACCTTCCAGGGGGGCACGAAGGCCAACATGATCGCCTCGGAGGCGCGGCTCACGCTCAACATGCGGCCGCTGCCGGGCCAAGATCCAAAGGCCTTGCTGGCAGAGGTCGGGGCCCTCGCGGTCGACCCCACGCGTCTTCGGCTCGACCCGCAATTCATCGCCAATCCCTTGGTTTCTCGGGGTCCAGGGCTCGCGAGGTCGCTCGCCATGGAGCTGGCGCCGGCGGTCGATTTTTGGACCGAGGCGGCGCTGTTCTCGGGCGCCGGCTACGACACCCTGGTTTACGGCCCCGGCGATATTCGCGAAGCGCACACCGCGGGCGAGTGGGTTTTGCTCGCGGATCTGGCGCGGGCCTACGAAGCTTACGTGCGCATCATCGATGCTTCGTCACCAAACCTTTCGTAGCCGCGATGTCGGAAGGACCATGAAGCAAAAGCGTCTCGCCCTTCGTCCCCTGCTCGCGCTGTTGTCGCCCCTGATGCTTCTGCTCTCTTCGCACGCTGCGGCGGATCCCAACGACAGCTATGCGCTCGACAGCATCGTCCGCGAAATCCCGCGGGGTGAGCCGTTTGCGTGTCCGAAGGTCGACCTCGTCGAGTACCGCGGCAAAACCATCAAATATTCGTCCCTCGCCCTCGTCTTCAAAGACTTTCAACCCCGTTTGGAGCGCTTCGAAGAGGTCGTGAGCGACGTCGCCACCGAGGTGTACGGGCGACCGCCCACGCGCGTCGTGCACCTTGGCGCCTACGTTTGCCGGCGCATGACCGCCTATCCAACCTGGCTATCGGAGCACTCGCTGGGCAACGCGCTCGACGTGTCGGGCTTCAACTTCGGCGCCTTGCCCAAGGACGCGAGCTTGCCCGAGGGCCTGCCGAAAGATTTCAAGAACGGCTTCGAGGTGCGCGTCGACAAACACTGGGGGAAAAAGCAGGGGCATGCGGCCATTCATGCGCGGTTCCTGCGCACGTTGGCCGAGCGCTTGATCGTCCGAAAAGACGTTTTCCGAGTGCTCCTTGGGCCCGGCTACCCCGCCCATAGCAACCACTTTCACTTCGACATGAGCCCCTACCGGATGGTCGAAATCTACGACGAAGGCAAAAACCTCGGAGCGAGCCCCTGAGGCTTGTTTCAAGCCTGTTGGTGGGCTGGCCCCGGCAGAAAGTTGGCCCTCGCCCGCGGCCCGACGGATCGTGCAAAGCATGACCGGATCGAACGAAGCGTGCGCGGTGTGCGGCGAACAGAGCTTCACCGATGGAGGGCTCTCGCGCCTGTTCATCGAGGGCTGCTCCCTCGTGCTTTGCCGCGTTCACGCGGGCGTCGTCGCGAGCGCCATGCCCCGCACGATGGACGAGACCCGCGCGTTGTTCGTGGGGTTCGGCAGCACGCGTGAGGGCGAGCGCAGGTCCCCGATCCGTCGTCGTGATCCCGAAGATCGCCGGGTATTTCCGCCTCGCCCCGAGGGGCGCCGCATGTCGAACGGCCGCCGCTCCAGCGATCCCCGGTTGTGAGCAAGGCCGCGCGCGCCCTCGACACCGTCGTCGACGCCCTCTTCCCAAGCCTCACGCCGGCTCAACGCGGCGAGCTTCAGACCTTCGTCGCGCTGGTGTCCGAGTGGAATCGCCGCATGGACCTGACCGCGGCGCGCAACAACGATGAGCTGGTCGATCTGTTGATCGCGGACGCCTTGGTTTTGGCCGCTCATCTCGGGCCCGCGAGCAGCGTGGTGGACGTGGGCAGTGGGGCTGGCGCGCCCGGCCTTCCCCTCGCGGTAGCGCGCCCCGATCTTCAGGTGACGTTGGTGGAGCCCCTGCAAAAGCGCGTGAGCTTCATGCGCACGGTGCTCGGGACCCTGGCGCGAAGCGACGCGAAAAAGCCGCTCGCGACCGTGGTTCGCGCTCGCGGGGAGGAGCTTTTGGCAAGGGGCTCGACGTTCGATCAAGCGCTCTCGCGGGCGACGCTGGCCCCCGATCTTTGGCTCGCGTTGGGCCACGACCTCGCGCCCAAGGGCGAGGTGTGGGTGCTGCTCGCGCAGGGCGAAGTGCCCGAAAATCCGCTGCGAAAACCGCAAATCGACGTCACGTACACATGGCCGCTCACGGGCGTGTCGCGCAGGCTCGTGGGCTTTGGTAAAGCTCAGCGGAGCGAGAAATAGCCTACGAGCGCCACCACGCCGAGCAGCAACACAAGGCCTCCCGCGGCGGCAAAAAACCAAATGCCGAGCACGCCGGGCGGGGGCGCGTTGGGCGCGGGCGCATCGGCAGGATCGGGCAAAATGACCGGTGCGGCGGGCGGCTGAGCCTCTTCTGCGTCGTCGTCGTCGTCCGCCATGGTCCGAGCTTGCCGCCCCTTCGCGCCCCCGTAAAGGCGCGTGAACTTGGCCCGTCGGGCGGACCTATGCGAACGCCCATGCGATGAACAGTCCTCGATCGGAGGCCGAGCTCGTCACGCTGCGCAAGCTCGCGCAGGAGCTCGCAGAAAAGCGAAAAGAGCGCCTCACGAGCGTTCATTTGCTGGCCGCGGTCGCGTCGCGTCCGGGCCCTGGGGCGAGCTTGCTCGAAGAGCGCAGGCTCGATGCTGACGCGCTCATCAAGGCGGCGCGCACCTTCGATGAGGAAGAGGCCGATCCGATAGGTCGCGCGATGGTCTCGGCGCGCGAGCTTGGCGCGCGCTCATCGATGAAAGAGCCCGGCGCGTTGCACCTGCTGGTGGCGATGTTGGCCGATCGGCGTGGCGCAGCTCATCGCGCCTTGGTGTCGTGCGGCGTCGATGTGGGCCGCCTGCGCACGGCCGCGATGCAGATGGTGCACGGCGTGGTGGCCATGCGCCGCACGCCCAGCGTAAACAGCGCGCCCGCGGCCAAATCGTCGGACAAACCGGCACCGCGGCCCGTAGGCCGGGGCGTCACCGTGCCGCTGTTTCCGCCCGCCGCGAGCCCGTCTGCCGCTCCCGCGCCCACGCGTTCGAACCCGTCGAGCGCGCCCGTCGAAGCGGCCCCCGCGGAGGCCGTGGCCGTCTTGCCTCCCGCCCCGCGACGCGCGCACGGCCGTCGCGCGGCCGAGTCCGAGACAGCGAAATACGCGCTAGATCGCGTGCTTTTTCCCACGCTCGCGGCGCTCGGCAAGAACCTCACCGAAGCCGCGCACGCGGGGCAGCTCGACCCTGTGGTGGGGCGCGAAAGCGAGATCGATCAGATCCTCGATGTGCTCGCGAAACGCAGCGCCAACAGCGCCTGTTTGGTGGGACCGCCGGGGGTCGGCAAGACCAGCGTCGCCCACGGCGTGGCGGCCAAGCTCGCAGAAACCGGCGTCGGTCCCTCGCGCCTGCTCGTCGAGATCGCGGTGCCCGAGCTTGTGGCAGGCACCGGCACGCGCGGCGCGCTGGCCGAGAAAGTCGCGGCGATCCGCGCCGAAATTCAGCGTTCACAGGGCGCCGTCGTGCTGTTTGTCGATCAGCTCGTGGAGCTCTTCGGCGGCGGTCCGCTCGACGAAGCGGCCTCCGAAATCAAGGTCGCGCTGGCGCGCGGCGAGCTTCGCCTGATCGGCACCGCGACCCCCGAAGAGCATCGCCGTGTGATCGAGTCCGATCCGGCGCTCGCGCGGCGTTTTTCGCTCGTGGAGATCGACGAGCCCGACGAAGACGACGCGTTCCTCGTGCTCGACGCGGTCTCGAAGGGCCTAGCGTCGCACCACGGTGTGGCCTACGCCGAAGAGGCACTGGCCCTCTCGATCGCCTGGTCCGTGCGCTATCTGCCCGGCCGCGCCTTGCCCGACAAAGCCATTTCGATCCTCGATTTGGCGGGTGCGCGGGTGCGTCGCGCGGCCCAGACGAAGCCCCACAAGGGTCGTCATCGCAGCCCCGAAGTGACCCCCGCCGAGGTGGCCCTGGTCGTCTCCGAGTGGTCGGGCGTGCCCAAAGAAAGGCTCTTGCAGACCGATCGCGAGCGCATGGTGACGCTCGACACGCTGCTCGGCGAGCGCGTGGTTGGGCACCGCGAAGCCATCGCAAAGATCGCCACGATTTTGCGGCGAAATGCCGCTGGGCTGAGGGGGCGAAGGCCGATTGGCTCGTTCCTCTTGCTGGGCCCCACGGGTGTTGGAAAGACCGAGACAGCCAAGGCCGTGGCTGAGGTGTTGTTTGGCTCGCCCGACGCCATGACGCGGCTCGATCTCTCCGAGTACGCCGAGAGTCACAGCATCGCGCGCCTGGTCGGCGCCCCACCGGGCTACGTCGGGCACGAGGCTGGTGGTCAGTTGACCGAGGCCGTGCGCAAAAGGCCCTATCAAGTGATCTTGCTCGACGAGATCGAGAAGGCCGATCGCGACGTGTTGGAGGCCTTTCTCCAGGTGTTCGACGAAGGCCGCCTGACCGACGGCAGGGGCCGCTCCATCGACTTCACCAACACCGTATTGGTGCTGACCTCCAACCTGGGCGCGCGTGAAGCAGCCAATGTGCGCGGAGAGAGGCCTGTCGGGTTCGCGCGGTCGGAGGGTTCGGGCACAACCGCCCACGACGCCCGCGCCGCAGCCGCCATGGTAGCCGCCGCCAAAGCCGCGCTGCCCCCCGAGCTCTACAATCGCCTCGACGAGGTGCTCTGTTTTGGCGCCTTGACCAGGGACGAGGTGGCGTCGATCGCCAAGAAGCAACTGGCAGGCTTGTCCGAGACACTGGAGCGCAAAGGCTTGAGGTTGGAGGTCGAAGAGACTGCCATTGAGGTCCTGCTCCGCGAAGGTGGTTATGACCCCGAGCTAGGCGCGCGGCCGATGCGCAGGGCCATCGCCAGGCTGATCGAAGCGCCCATCGCCGAGCTGATCTTGCGAGGCGACGCCGAAGACGGCGCGGTGGTGCTCGTGACCGTGGAAGACGGCGTGTTGGTGGTGGACGCCGTGGAGGCGCGGGCGGCGGAGTAGCGCTATACTCCCTCCGTGCTCGACCTCCTCGACGCCTACCGCGACCCCCTGTTTTGGTGGTTCGCCGTGGGCGGGACGCTGGTCAGCATGGTGGCCTTTCTGCTTTTTGCCGCGCCTTTCACCTGGATCGCCGCGACCGATCCGGCCTGGGCGCGGCCCTATCGCATTCAACAGCGGCGGGCCCGCGACGGGGACGTGGTTTGGCCGTCGCTCGTGGCATTTTTCAAGAACAATGTCGCCTTGTTCGTGCTGGTCGTCGCCGCCTGGCCCCTTATGCGGCATAGCGGTGTTCACCTGGGCGAATGGCCTCCTGCTTGGGTCATGGCCAGTCAAGTGCTCTTCTTCACTTATCTGGACGACTTCCTCTTTTATTGGATGCACCGGGCCATGCACGCGCCGTGGCTGTTCAAGCGCGTGCATTTCAAGCACCACACGATCATGGCCCCATGGGCCATCACGGGGCATTTCATGCATCCCGTGGAGTATGTGCTCACGGCCAGTCTGATGTTGCTCGGCCCTGTCTTGCTCGGCGCTCACGTCGCAACGGTGTGGCTGTGGGTCATCGTACGGCAGTGGGAGGCCGCCGAGGGTCACGCGGGCTACGACTTCCCGTTTTCGCCTTCGCACCTGATTCCAGGCAACGACGGCGCCACGCACCACGACTTTCATCACGCCAAGGTTCGAGGAAACTACGCGGGCTTTCTTGCTATTTGGGACCGCGCATTCGGCACGTGCTCCAAGGGCTACGAGGACGATAGGGCTCGACGAAAGGGCTAGAATCATGCCTCTTTTGGCTCCCATCGCGCTGATTGCCAATCCTACGGCAGGGTCGGGACGGGCGGGGCGTCGCCTCGGCCGCGTGCTCGAGCTGCTTCGACCGCGGGTCGGCGAGATCCAGGTCCATTTGTCCGAGCGGCGCGGCCACGCCAGTGACCTCGCGCACAAGGCGATCGATGCGGGCGCTCGCACCGTGATCGCGCTTGGTGGCGACGGGACGCACGGCGAGGTCACACAAGGCATCATGCGCTCGGGCGCGGGTCCCGGCGAGGTGACCTTGGGCCTCTTGCCGGGGGGCACGGGCGGCGACTTCTGCCGTATTTTGGAGCACGAAGGCACGATCGGGAAGGCCGTTCGCGGGCTGTTCGACGCCGCGGAGCACCTCGTCGATGTGGGCGTCGTGGCCTTCACCGCACCTGGCGGTGTCCGAGACACTCGGCACTTCCTCAACATCGCTTCGGCGGGCGCCAGCGCCCTCGTCGATCAGCGCGTCAACGCGTCTTCGAAGCGCCTCGGTGGCACCCTGACCTTCCTCTCCGCTACCTTGGCCGTCCTGGCCCGCTACGAGCCGCCAAGGGTTCGCGTCGAGGTTGACGGACGCCTCTTTACCGAGCTCGAACTAGCCACCGTCACCGTCTGCAATGGCCGCTACGCGGGGGGAGGCATGTGCTTCGCGCCCGACGCGCGCCTCGCCGATGGTCTCTTCGATGTGGTGGTCTTCGAGCACGCGCCCCTCCATCGGGCCATGGCGCTTTCACCCTCGCTCTACCGTGGCACCCACCTGGGCTCTCCCCTAGTTTCGTTCGCGCGCGCGAGCCATGTGGTCGTGACGGCCCTCGGTCGCACGCCGCTCCTCGTCGACGTGGACGGCGAGACCCCGGGCGGAGGCCCCCTCGACTTTCGTCTGGAGCGCCGCGCGCTCCGACTTTTGGCCGTGCGACCCGAGACCCTTTGACCAAGAGCCGTGGTAGGTTGCGCCATGCTACGGCGCTATCTCCTCCTGGTATTGCTGCTCCTCGTTGCCTGCGGTGGGGCCCAGAGCCCCGAAAAAGAGCCAGTTCGCATGGACGTCCCCGCCCCCGGGGCGGCCCAGGTCGCCGCCGACGAGGGGGTCAGTGTGCCCCCTCCCAGCGAGGGCGCCGCCCGCGGCGAAGGCGGTATCGCCTGGGACGTGGCACCTGGCACCTTCGTCCCTGTCACGGGCGCAGATCCCCAGTTGGGCAGCCCCACGGCGCCCGTGACCATTGTCGTGTTCGGCGACTTCCAATGCCCTTTCACAGCGAAGTACGTGAGCACGTTGAGCGCCGTCTTGCGGCACCGCGGGGCGGACACTGTGCGCGTGGTCTGGAAGGACAACCCCCTCTCTTTTCACCCCCGCGCGCGCCCCGCCGCCATCGCGGCTGAGTCCGTTTTTCACCTCGGCGGCAGCCCGGCGTTCTTTCGTTTTCATGACCTCGTGTTCGAGAACCAAAGGGAGCTTGGCAGCATCGATCTCGCGGCCCTGGCCGAGCGGGCGGGCGTCGATCCCAGGGCGTTTCGCTCGATCAACGACTCCGAGGCCTACGCGGGGCTCGTCGACGGCGACGCGGCCTTGGCCGAGCAGGTAGGCGTCCGCGGCACGCCTGCGAGCTTCATCAACGGCTTGTTCCTGTCCGGCGCGCAGCCCATCGAGAAGGTCGAAGAGCTGGTCGATCAAGCCCTCGGCGAGGCCCAGGCCCTGGCCCGGCAAGGTGTGCCGCCGACCCAAATCTACGCGCAAGTCTCGGACAAACACGCGGCGGACAAGCCCGCGCCGCCCCTCCCCACGCCGACGCCCGCCGAGGACGACAAGACCGTTTGGCGCGTGCCGGTGGGCAGTTCGCCGGTCAAGGGCAACAAGAGCGCCCTCGTGACCATTGTGCTCTTCTCCGACATCCAATGCCCCTTTTGCTCGCGCGTTCAGCCGACCGTGGACGCGCTCCTGACCGAGTATCCCAACAAGGTGCGACTGGTCTGGAAACACCAACCGCTTCCCTTCCATGTGCGCGCCGAGCCCGCCGCCGAGCTGCTCATCGAGGCCCGCGCGCAGCGCGGTGACAAGGCGTTCTTCGACGCGGTCGACCTGCTCTTTGCCAATCAACGGAGCCTGGAGGACACGGACCTCTTGGGCTACGCGAAGACCCTCGGCCTCGACGTCGGTCGTGTGCAAAAGGCCATCGAAAAGCACACACACAAGGCCATCATCGACGAGGACACGGGCCTCGCGACGGACGTGGAGGCGAGCGGCACTCCCCACTTCTTCATCAACGGCCGGCGCCTCGTGGGCGCGCAGCCCGCAGACAAGTTTCGCGCGCTGATCGACGAAGAGCTGGCCAAAGCGCAGAAGCTCGTGGCCTCGGGGACCCCCGCGTCTCAGGTGTACGAAACGCTGCAAAAGGGCGCCAAGGCGGGCGCCGAGCTCGATCGCATCATCGTCCCGGGTCCAACCAACAAGCTGCCTGGCAAGGGCGCAAAGGTGGGGGCCAAGGTCGTCATTCAGGTGTTTGCCGATCTACAGTGTCCCTTTTGCAAGCGTGCCAATGCCACCATCGACGAGCTGATCGCCGCCAACCCTGGCAAGATCCGCGTGGTGTACCGCCACCTGCCGCTGCCCATGCACAAAGACGCGCAGCTCGCGGCGGAGGCGGCCATGGAGGCCTTCCGGCAGAAGGGCGACGCCGGGTTCTGGAAGATGGTAGAGCTGCTCTACGACGCCCAAACGGGTGGTCTGGAGCGGCCCGTGCTGGAGGCCAAGGCGGCGGAGCTCGGCCTCGACATGGCTGCCTTCAAAGACGCGCTCGACACGGGGCGCCACCGCGCGGCCGTGCAAGCCGACAAGGCCCTCGCGGACTCGCTCGGTATCTCGGGCACCCCTGCCTTCGCGGTCAACGACTACTACGTGAGCGGCGCGCAACCGCTCTCCAAGTTTCAACGGGTCGTCAACAAGGCGCTTGGACCCTACGCCGCCCCGGGACCGGGCGCGAAGGTCATGAAGGTAGCCAATCCCTGAACGTCCGCCGGGGCCGATCGCCAGCCCGCACGGCCTTCGTCCCGCGCGCAAAACCCGCACCCCGGCGGCCCGCGCACGGACGTGAAATAGCTTAAATCCCGGCGTTTTTCGCCTGGCACGCTCACTGCCATAGCTCCTCAGCGGAGGACACTATGAGCTACCTGCGAACCACTTCCGGCCGTTTCCTGACCCTTGCTGCTGGCATTGCTTTTACCGGAGGAGGCCTCGCCACGCTCATCGGTCATGCCACCGGCACTGCCATCATGTGCGCCGCTCTGCTGGGCACCATCGTGACCACGATCTTCGCTGTGGCCTTCGGCTCGGAAGAGTCGCCGTCCCACGCGCTGTCGGTGCTCGCGCTCGGCCCCTGGGGCTTCTTCCTGTACGCCCTTGGCCTTGGCGTCGCGATGGAACACGCTCCGAACGTCGGCTATCTCTTCGCCGCGGTCGGGCTCCTCGCCATCGCCCGCGCGGTGTTCAGTGGCGCCGTCGAGCCGAAGCCTGCCTTCCAAGGCAACCACGAGCACGCGCACGCACACGGCTAATCGCTGCCCCCTGAGAATTGCGCGCTCCGTCTGAATCGGCGCGCCAACCACGTTGTGCAACAGGCACCTTGACGAGCGCTCCATTGCGCGTTGATCGAGGTGCCTGACCGTTTTTCCCACCATGTTGGGCGCGCGGCGTATTCTCGACGCCTCGTGAGCATCAAGGCGCAAAAGCCCCGTCGTTACGGCCGTTTCATCGCGCTCGCGCTGGCGGCCGTCTTGGCGTTGGGCGTCACGCGGGCCCTGCTCCTCGACGGAGAGCGCCCCCCCGTCCCGCCACCTCCTGCGGTCCCTGCCGTGCCTGCGGCCGCGGCAGAGCGCTTGGCCGGGGCGATCCGCATCGCGACCGTCTCCACGAGCGACGCGGCGCCTACCGACGAAGCACGCGCCGCGCTCGGTGACCTTGCCGCGCATCTTGCGCGCTCGTTCCCCAAGGTTCACGCGACGCTTACGCTAGAACGGCCTGGAAACAGCCTGTTCTACACCTGGCAAGGTAAGGATCCTACCTTGCCACCGGCACTGTTGATGGGTCACCTCGATGTGGTGCCCGTCGAGGCCGGCACCGAGGGCAACTGGCAAGAACCTCCCTTCTCGGGCGCCATCAAGGATGGCTATGTGTGGGGCCGGGGCGCGCTCGACGACAAGGGCAGTGTGCTCGCGCAGCTCGAAGCGGTCGAGCTCCTTTTGGAAGAGGGCTTCGTGCCCCCGCGCACGCTGTTTTTTGCGTTTGGCGAAGACGAAGAGGTGGGCGGTCAGAGGGGCGCGGTCAACATGGCAAAGACGCTCAAAGACCGCGGTGTGCACCTCTCGTGGGTGCTCGACGAG
>CAYLJT010000248.1:0-10472 GCA_964383995.1 uncultured Polyangiaceae bacterium | reverse complement strand
ACTCCACGAAGGTCTGGCGAAGGAAGGTGGGGCAAGACCAGCGCCAGTGGACCCAGTTTTTGTTGCCGCTGCGCTCGGGTCCACGCGAGGTGCTGGAGAGCAATTCTTGTTGACCTCCACCGAGCACTACGCTGCTTTTCCAACTCCTTTGCCACTTATCATTCGAGCAATCGCTGTCCGAGAAGTACCGAGCACCAGGAGCGCACGGATCAAAAGGTCGACCGTTACGGACGCATCTCCTGACTCCATCTTAGCCACCCTCGACTGGCTCGATCGGAGAAGCCGCGCGGCGTCTACCTGGGTTAGGTGCTTTTCCTCTCTTCGGCGACGCAAGCCTGAAGATAGCTGGAGCTTGAGCTCAATGAACTCCTCCTCGTCAGGAGACAAGCCGAGAAATTCCGCCGTAGTTCCGACGCGCCATCCCTTGGACCGCAAACGCTGCTTTTTGTCTTCACGCATTGTCGTACTCCTTAAGCCGCTTCTTACACGTGGCAACTACTTCCTTCGGCGTGGTTTGTGTCTTTTTCGCGAATACCTCCACGATGACAACTGCATCTTCGTCGGTACGGTATACAATCCGCCAGGAAACGTTCTCGTCAACAATCCGCAGCTCATGCACATCGGCGCCGATCGACGGCATCGGCCGCGATTGCGGCAAATGCAGCCGCTCGCCACCTTGCAATCGACGCAGCAAGTAGCCACACTCGATCCTCGCCGCCTGGGAGAACGGGGGCGTTTTCACCTCGCCATGCAACCACACAAGCGGCTTGTCGCTAGGACTCACGGTGCTGATGATATGTCGCTTTCGACATATCTGCAAGAGGATTCTTCATCGCTTTCCGTCCGCCCCTGCCCGCCTGGGAGGCGCGCGCGGACCGTGGGCCAGCGCGGCTTCGTTGGAGTCGCAACCTGCGAGACCACGAGACTGGTCCCACGCCACACAATAGTGCCGAACAAGGCGTTGCACCCGGCGGCGACTTCCACGCGCCGAGGGCGAGACTGTCCCGCTCTGTAGTAAGGTGACGTAGATGGAACCGCTTCATGAGCTGCGCGACTCGATCCTACGCCACGCTGTAGGAGCTCCGCGCGCCTCGCCTCAGAGCGATCGTCTCGGACTCAAGTTCATCGTCGAAAGGTCCACGACCGGGGAGCCGATCCACCTCGTTCACGAACCGCTCTTCGGTGTGGTGGTTCAAGGAGAAAAGCAGCTCGCGATTGGCGACAGGCTGTTCACTTGCAGACCGGGACACTCTCTCGTGGTCTCCGTGGACCTCCCCGTCACGCTTCGGATCTCGGTCGCGAGCCGCAGCCAGCCGTATCTTGCGATCGCCATGGCCCTCAAGCCGGCCCTCGTGGCGACGCTCCTGCTCGAGGCGGCGGGCCCCGAAGACTCCCCCGCAGAGGCCGCGGGCCTGGGCGTCGGCGTCGCACCGAAAGAGCTTGTCGAAGCCGTTGTCCGTCTCGTTCGACTCCTCGATCGCCCGCGCGACCTACCCGTCCTTGGACCGCTTGTCGAGCGGGAGATCATGTGGCGTTTGCTCTGTAGCGAGCAGGGCTATCGACTCAGGCAAGTAGGGCTGGCAGATAGCCGCCTCTCGCAGCTCGGACGCGCCATGCGGTGGATGCGTGACAACTTCGGCGAGAAGGTCCGGATCGAAGAGCTCGCGCGCCTCTCGGGTATGAGCGTTACCTCGTTTCATCGGCAGTTCCGCGCTGTCGCGTTCATGAGCCCGCTTCAGTACCTGAAGCAGATCCGCTTGCAGGAAGCTCGCGCACGCCTGCTCGCGGGAGCAGAAGACGTCGCAGGCGTTGGACATGTCGTTGGTTACGACAGCGCGTCTCAATTCAGCCGCGAGTACAAGCGTGCTTTTGGCTTTCCGCCGGGTGAAGACGCTCGCCTGCTTCGCGGAGCGCAAGCCTCGCGACGCGCGGAGTAGGTCCTCGTGCCAACGGCGGCGCGCATGCCGTCGGCCACGTGGATCCACCCAACATTGGAAGGATCGTGCAAGAGTCTGGGGCGTCCGTTCTACGGCTTCGCGGATCGCCTGCGTATCTTCAACGGCGCAGGGAAGGAGACCCGCGATGAACAAGCACATCGAGTTTGCGACCAGGACAGGTACTTGCGGCGGAGAGCTCGCCGAGCCCGAGGGAGCCGCGAAGGCCGGCGCCGTCGTCGTCGTGCATGATTGGCGCGGCATCGACGACGAGATGCGCGTCAAGATGAGCCGCTTCGCTCGCGAAGGGTTTCTCGCCATCGCGCCAGACCTTCATCATGGGAAGGTGGCGACCAACGACGAGGAGGCCCAGAAGCTAATGTCTGCGTTCGACTTTGCGGGCGCCGTCGGAGAAATCGGGGCAGCGCTCGAATGGATCAAGAAGCAGCCGCGCTCGAATGGCAAGGTAGGCGTCGTCGGCTTCAGCCTCGGCGGCGCGCTCACCTTCGTCAGCGCCTCCTTCGTGCCTGGCGTCAGCTGCGCGATCCCGTTCTACGGCGTCGTGGAGACGTCGAGGCTCGATCTCGACAAGATGACCGCCCCCATCCAGGCGCACTTCGTTCCCGACGACGACTGGGTAGACCCGAACAACGTGCGCCAGATCCAAGAGGGTCTCGAGGCGCGCGGGAGGTCGATGGACCTCTACGTCTACGAAGGGGCGCGCCACTCGTTCATGGGCGAACGAAACGGGGCGATGTACCACGAGCCCAGCGCGAAGAAGGCCTGGGAGCGGGCGCTCTCCTTCCTGCATCAACACCTCTGATCCTCCCCCGGTTTCGTAATTCCGACGATGAAAGACAGGGCCATGCAGGCGTTGTTTCTGCTTGCCTTGAACCCCACCGCGGAGGTGCGGGCGGACCTGAATCGTACGGGTTCCGACCTCACCGCTCCACGGCCGACGCGCGAACCGAATGCTGGTCACGATGCGCGGCGGCCAAGCACAGCGACCGGAAGCGGGAAGATGCGCATGTAGGGAGTTCCCTTCCCAACCCAAACCGTGGCGACCTCGCACCGTTAGGAATCATCACTGTCAGATTCGACTTCCTCAAGAGGGATCAAGCGGTGCCCCTCGAAAACCGTGAGTACGTGAATCTCACTTCCTCGAATCCTGTACACGATTCGATATGCACGAACCAGAACTTCCCGGATATCGGACACTCCGAGTTCTGGCACGACGCGGCCCGCCATGGGAGACAGCGACGCTTCGTGCGCCCGCATCATCAACTTCTCGATCCACTCCGCGGCAGCGGACGGTTTGTCTGCCGAGATGTAGTCGTCGATGGCCTCAAGGTCAGCCTGCGCGCGGGCCGTCCAGCGCAACGTGTATGGCGTGGGAGTCTCCTGGGTCGGGGCGGAACGTTTGCCGCGTCGCGAGACACTCATCCTTTGCGCCTGCGGCCCTGTCGAGCGCGCATGTCCGAGACAACTTGGTTGTGGCTTCGAACGCGACCTGCCTCCGAATCTGCGAGCCCCTCCTGGACTGCGGCAACAAAACGTGCCCGTTCACTGAGGCGGTCGAACTCCCCAGGCGACAGGAGTACCCCCGCAGCCTTTCCGTTTTGTGTGATCACAAGGGGTTGGCCGCTCTCCGCAATGCGTCGAAAGCACTCCGCAGCCTGGGCCTTGAACTCACTGACGGGAACGATATCCTCGGAGATTCGGACGGCACGCATAGTCACCTCGCGGACCAAATATAGACTGTATACGGTCCGCGTCAAGCTTAACCTCACGCGGGTCGTTTTGCGCTGTACCCAAGGTTTCATGGTGAATTTCTCCAGCCGGTCGAACTAGCGCTGGATCCGAGGAAGCCCGGACCTTACCCTACCGAAAGGTCTCGCGATGAATAGAAGTGCGACAACCAGTTGGCAACCTTGCGCAACGGGCTTCGTGGCTCAGGGCCCAGACGTTCGGCAGAAGCGGCCACACTCGGCCACAATGACGGCGGTACTGAGCTCGTCATGATCTTTCGCATCGTGGTATGGAACTGCGCGATGAAGCTGGACGCCAAGTACGAGGCACTCCTTGCCTTGGGGCCGGACCTCGCCGTGATTCCGGAATGCTCCGAGCCCGACATCCTGCGCCGCAGAGCTCCAGGCTTCACTTTCCGCGACGTGGAGTGGACGGGCGAGAGCTCAAGTAAGGGGCTCGGCGTATTCGCCTTCGGGGCATTCAGCCTTCGAAGGCACCCGTCGTGGGACCGCACCCGGCACATCATGCTCCCCATCGAGGTTCGTGGCCCGGTCGACCTGAATCTGCTCGCCGTCTGGGCTTTCAACCACCGAGTGCCCGCAACCGTAACGCCGAACCCCGCTACGACTGAAGACGCCATCCGCTATTACGCGCCCTTCCTATCCGGCTCCCTCCTTGCACCTCCGCTCGTCGCCGGCGACTTCAATGCGAGTGTCGTCTGGGACAAGAAGACGAACCCCGCCTTCGCGAAGCTCAATACTACGCTCGAGGAGCTGCGCATGACGAGTGCCTACCACGCGGCAACCGAGGAGCACTTTGGCGCCGAGTCGTCGCCCACTCTCTTGTGGCAGAAGAAGGCGCATCAGCCGTTTCATATCGACTATATCTACATTCCCCACGTCTGGCGCGATAGCATCCGCCGCGTTCACGTTGGCCGTTCCGAGGACTGGACTCGCCTTAGCGATCACGTCCCGTTGCTTCTTGAGCTGGAATTGAATTCATGACGCTGGATGCAACCGATGGCTGTCAGCTTGACGCTCTGCCGCACGAGCCCGTGCTGTCGGCAAAGGTCTCCAGCACGGACTCGTCTTTCCTGGCCGGCAGTTGGAGGGATCCCGATTCGCCCTGGCGTTACAAAGCACACCGGGGACTCGCGCTTGCTACGTATCGCGGAAGGCTGGCAGGCTGCGTTCGCAAGCGCGGGAGCGCGCTTCAACCAAGCTCAAAATGTGCTATGAGGCGTCCCGGATGAGCGCATGACGATCAGCAAGACGCCCACCAAGAAGAAGGTAGCCCAAGCCGCGGAGCTGCCGACCCTTTCGTTTGCCACTCCGCGCGCGTTTTACGACTGGCTCGCGGACTACCATGCTTCCTCCCGCGGCGTCTGGCTCAGGCTGGCCAAGAAGGCGTCGGGTACGGCCTCGGTGACGTACGCCGAGGCGATCGAGGTGGCGCTCACCTGGGGTTGGATCGATGGCCAGAAACAGGGCGGCGACGAGGCTTCCTGGCTTCAGAAATTTACGCCGCGGGGCGCGAAGAGCGTGTGGTCCAAGATCAACCGCGAGAAGGCGCTGGCGCTGATCGAGGCGGGCACGATGCAGCCGTCGGGGCTCGCCGAGGTCGAGCGTGCGAAACGGGACGGGCGCTGGGAAGCTGCCTACGACCCGCCGAGCCGCGCGACCGTCCCAGACGACCTTCAGGCCGCGCTCGCGAAAAATCCTCGGGCGGCGGCCTTCTTTCTGACGCTGGACTCGAGGAACAGGTATGCCGTGCTGTGGCGGGTGCAGACGGCGAAGAAGATCGAAACGCGCCAAAAGCGCATCGCGGACTTCGTGGCCATGTTTGCGCGAGGGGAGAAGGTGCATCCTTGACGCTCCGGAATCATGGTAAGAACGCGCCCCAGCACCTGGGCGGTCGAGCTTGCCACGGGACAGGACGCGCGGTCGGCTCGCAGACGCAACAGGAACACACGCCATGACAGCCAAGCTCATCTACTTCGTGACGCAGTCTCTCGACGGCTACATCGAAGACTCACAAGGCAAGATCGACTGGACGACCCTCGACGAAGAGCGGCAACACTTCATCAACGACGCGCTGCGCCCGGTCGGCACGCACCTTTACGGCAGGCGCATGTTCGAGACGATGCTGGTCTGGAGGGAGCTCGGCTCCTCCGCGTCCGACCCCGCCTGGGCGCGCGACTTTGCGGGCATCTGGCGGGCCACGAACAAGGTCGTCTACTCGACGACGTTGACGCAGGTCGCGCTGGAAAAGACGCGGCTCGAACCGACCTTCGACGTGGAAGGCGTGCGCGAAATGAAATTGCGCGCGACGCACGACCTACTGATCAGCGGCAACGTGCTCGCGGAGCACGCCTTCCGGGCGGGCTTGGTCGACGAGCTGATGCTCTTCGTGGCGCCCGTCGTCCTCGGGGGCGGCAAGAAGGCGCTCCCGGATGGACTGCGGTTGGATCTCGAGCTGGTCGCTGAACGACGCTTCGAAAGTAGCGGTATCGTCTACCTGCACCATCGACGACGAGCGGTCTGAGACGCCTGGTGAGTCGGACGTGACCCCCGCGCTGCGCGCCGCTCGTCTTCCCCTGCGCTTGCTCATGGGCGTGGGCCTCTTGGCGTGGGCCGGCTGCAGCCGCGATCCGGCACCGGCGCCGCCCGCGGGATCGGTTGCGACGCGTTCGTTGTCCGAGACAGCGTCCACCCGGTCGGCAGCGCCTGCGCCAGCGGCCGGAGTGGCAGGGAGCACCACGCGTGGGGAGATCGGCGGGGTACCTTACCTGGAATACATGACGGGTGGCGCGCGGCCCGACGAGCGCGTGCCGATGATCGTCGCGCTGCACCCGATGGGCGGTGATCCCGTGGACTTCCTGCAAATGTTCCGGCAATACCCGCGCCCTGCCCGCTTCATCTTGCCGTACGGCCGCCCGAGCGGCGGAATGTATATCTGGTTCGACGCGGTCGGCGACGACGTCTCGCGCGCCCAAGCCATGCAGGAAGCCGACCGCATCGCCACCGCCCTCGCGGCGCTGGTCGCGGTGCGCCCCACGGTTGGTAAGCCCCTGGTAACCGGCTTCTCGCAAGGTGGCACGTTGGCCTTTTCGCTGGCCGTCACCCACCCCGAAACGCTGGCGGCCGCCTTCCCGATCAGCGGTCTGCTCCCCCTTTCGCTCTACCCAACCGGCGCGGGGGCTCACCCGGCAGCCCTGCCACCAGTCGTGGCCTTCCATGGCGCGTCTGACCTGGCGGTACCTGCCCAAAGTGCGCGCGACTCGATCGCGGTGCTTCAGCACGCTGGATACAAGGCAGAGCTACACGAGTACGCGGGGCTCGAGCACGCCACGTCCAGACAGGAAGAGCGTGAGATCTTCGAGCGCATCGGGCAGCTCGCTGACGGCTTGGCGAAACCGTGATCGACGGCTCGGGGCTGCCGCGGGCAACGGGTGCAACGCGCACGTTCTTGACGACGTGGGGGCCTCCACCGGGTATAAGTCGGCGCGTGGCTGACCGTCCACGCAAAGGAAGGTAGATATGACACGCGTCCGCGTTGAGAGCTTTTCCATCTCGCTCGATGGTTATGGAGCGGGGCCGAATCAGGACATCGACCATCCGCTCGGCGTAGGCGGGACCGACTTGCACCAATGGGTCTTCCCGACACGCACACTGCAGCGCACGCTATTTGGCGCGGAAGACGGCACGACGGGTGTCGACGACGACTTTGCCGCCCGCGGCTTCAGGGACATTGGCGCCTGGATCTTGGGCAGAAACATGTTCGGACCGGTTCGCGGACCGTGGCCCGACATGACCTGGAAAGGCTGGTGGGGGGAGAGCCCTCCCTACCACGTTCCAACCTTCATCTTGACGCACCACGCGCGTCCTTCCATCGCGATGGAAGGTGGGACGACCTTCCACTTTATCACGGGTGGCATTCATGAGGCGCTCGAGCGGGCGCGCGAAGCGGCCCACGGCAAAGACGTGCGCATTGGCGGCGGACCCAATACCATCCAACAGTACCTTCGAGCGGGCCTCATCGATGAGCTGCACCTGGCCATCTCCCCGGTGCTGCTGGGGGCAGGAGAGCGCCTGTTCGAGGGCGTCGACGCGCGCGCGCTGGGCTACGAGTGCGTTCAGCTTGTGGGCTCGGAGAAGGCCACCCACGTGGTGTTGCGGCGCAGGGGAGCGCCCTGACGCCCAAAACGTCGTTGAACGAGGCTCGCCGCCCTCGACATGCGGGGATCGCGCGAAAAATCGCGCTTCCGCGAGCCTCGCGTTTTTCTCGCTTGCATGACCCTCTGCGCCCGGGTAAATACTGAACCGCATGGTTCAGTATTTAAATCCGCACCTCGACGCCTCGTTTGCCGCGCTCTCGGACGCCACGCGCCGTGGCGTTTTGGAGCAGCTTGGCAACGCCGACGCCTCGATCACCGCCCTGGCCGAGAAGTTCCAGATGACCTTGACGGGCATGAAAAAGCACGTCGTCGTGCTGGAGCACGCGGGCCTTGTGACCACCGAGAAGGTTGGTCGCGTGCGGACATGCAAGCTCGGCCCGCGCCGCCTGGAAGACGAGACGGCGTGGCTCGAACGCTACCGTCAGCGTTGGGACGCGCGCTTCGATGAGTTGGAAAAGGTTGTCGAGGAATTGAAACTGAAGGAGACGATCGATGGACGCAAAACGAGAAGATGAGCCTACTCTGGGTAAGAACGGCACGACGGTGCAACGCCTGTCCGAGCGCGAGCTCGTGGTCACGCGAACCATCAACGGCCCTCCGCGCCTGGTCTTCGAAGCGTGGAGCAAGCCCGAGCTGTTCAAGCGCTGGTGGGTGCCGAAGTCGTGCGGCCTGACCCTGCTCTCCTGTGAGATGGACGTTCGCACCGGCGGCAAATACCGCCTGGTGTACGGTTTCGGCGACGCCCAGCCCATGGAGTTTTTTGGCAGGTACATCGAGGTGACACCGCCCTCGCGCATCGTCTGGACGAACGAGGAAGGGGAGGAGGGTGGGCCCGTCACCACGGTCAACTTCGAGGAGGACGCTGGTAAGACGCGGCTCGTCATCCGCGACCTCTACCCTTCCAAGGAAGCCCTCGACGCGGCCCTCGCCTCGGGCAGCGTGGAAGGCATGCCCGAGACGCTCGCGCAACTGGACGAGCTCGTCAGCTCTCTCGGCGACAGCGCCTGACGATGAACGCCGCTGGCTAGGACAAGGCCCTCCCGGGGAGGGTCTTGCGGCTAGTCGCGGCTCTTCCAGAGCTCACCCTCGCAACGGAACGCGACGAACACCGTGGGCACCGCGCGGCTCACATCCTGACCTGCGCGGTAAGGGTGGTTGATCCAGAAGCCGGCGATCCCGATCACGGTCGGCTTGTTGAAGCGCGCCCCGGGCTCGTCGAAGAACGTGTACGCGGCGAGGGGCCCTACACGCACGAGCGGCGTCGTTCTGCCGTCGGCCGTGCCCTCTTCGTCGGCGCTGAGGAAGGCGTGTGTCACCGTGCCTCGCACGCCGCCGATGAAACCAAAGTCGGACAGCCACACGAGGTCGGTGTCGTTGATCAGCGAGTAGCCCTGAGCCGGTCCGAGCAGATCGAGCCTGGGGTTGTAATAGACGCGGTCCCCCGCGGGCACCTCCAGATCATCGTGGTAGAGGAGCGCGTCGTCGCGAATCACGATCGGTCCTACCTTGGCCAGGGCGGTCGCGCGCAGGGTGAACTGGGTGCCTCCAAGGGGGTAGTTCTTCCCGGCGTCTCGGCCGGCCTTTTGCTCATCGTCGGAGAAAGCCGCGGTGGCGTCGGGGTAGCTCTGCAGCGAGCCAAACGACGACAGGTAGCCAATCCGAAACAGCCCGGCGCTCAACGCCAACACGGTGGCGGGGCGCACTTCGAGCACGCCGCCCGTTCGCACGACCGCGGGGGTGTAGGTCGGCGCGAGGACCACTCCCACGTAATTGTCTCGGAAGGCGGGCGAGGTGGAGGCGTAAAGCCGCCTACGGTAAGAGAGGTTATATTGCGCTTCGAGGCCGAGGGGGTTGAGGCGGATGCCGAGCGTTGCGTCGTAGCCCACACGTTCCTTCGGCGGGGGCGAAGGCTGGGGCGGGGGCGCGTCGGCGCGCGCCTCATTCACGCCGAAAAAGCCGCAAATCAAGGCGAAGACCAATCCGGTGGGGGCGCGCATCGGGGCAGCGTATCGTCGGAAGTGCGCCTCGAAAACCGTTATCGCACGTGATGTTTCGATGGACGTCGGCGGGCCGATTGGGGCATCCTTCGGGCCCCGGAGGTAGCCCCAGTGACGCTCGATCTTTTGGTGAAAAACGGCTTGGTCGTGGACGGCAACGGCGGACCCGCCAAAAAGGCCGACATTGGGGTGAAAGACGGGAAGATCGTGGGCGTCGGCGACATGGCCGCGCTCGGCCTCACAAGCGACGGAGCGCGCGTGATCGACGCCTCGGGGGCCATCGTCACCCCGGGATTCGTCGACATCCACACACACTACGATGGTCAGATCACCTGGGACCAAGACCTGATGCCGTCTTCGATTCATGGGGTCACGACGTGCGTCCTAGGCAGTTGCGGAGTGGGCTTCGCGCCTTGCAAGGTCGAGTTTCGTGACCGCTTGATCGAGCTGATGGAAGGTGTCGAGGACATCCCGGGCACGGCCCTGTCCGAGGGCATTCAGTGGCGTTGGGAGTCGTTCGACGAGTACATGGACGCCCTCGACAAGGACCCTCGCGCGATCGACTACGCCCTGTCGGTGCCGCACGAGGACGCACTGCGCATCCGCGACGACGTC
>CAYLJT010000247.1:0-10475 GCA_964383995.1 uncultured Polyangiaceae bacterium | reverse complement strand
GGCCGCCCCGAGGGCAAGGGCGAACGGCGAATGGGGCGAACGCTGGCTTTTTCGCGGTTGGCGGGCAAATCGGAGCCGCCGACGCTGGGCATGGCCGGGGCCCGCTCGAGCCGCGGCGCGATGGAGCGCCGTCCCAGCGAAAACCGCGCTTTTTTGTCGATTTCGATGGCCCTTCGCAGCTCCATCACCAGGGCCGCGCCGTCCCAAGGGCGCTTTACGGCCGCTTCTTCGGTGCAACGTTGCGCGAGGCGCTTGAGATCCTCGTGCAGTGTTGCGGCGGTGCTGCTGGTGCGGGCGCCGCGCAGCATGGTGTGGAGGATCGCGCCGAAGGCGAAGACGTCGGATTGGGCGTCCGCCGGCCAGCCTTTGCGCTGCTCGGGCGACAAATATTGGGTGTCGGCCTGGGCTCCGTGGGCGCCGAGGGCGAGATCGGTGATGCGCAGGCGGTCGTCGGGCTCGACGATGATGCTGTCGAGGCCGAGGGCGCCGTGCACGAGGCCCGCCGCGTGGGCACAGGCGAGCGCCGACGCGAGGGCTTGCGCATAGCCGACCAGCGCGTCGAGGGGCAGGGCACCGGCGCGGAGAACCGCGGAAAACAGAGGGCCGTCGAGCTGGGGCAGGGCCATGAGCAAGGCGTCGCCCTCGGCCATGACGTCGAGGGGAGGGGCGAGGTTGGGGTGGCCCAAAAGAGCCGCCCGTTGCGCGCGTCGAGCCAGGGTTTGGGCGGCTTCCGGACTTCCAGCGTCGACGGCGACCAACGTGGTTGGCAGGCCGGTCGCGCGATCCCGGGCGCGCAGGACGACGCCGAGGCGGCCGAGGGGCATGCGGTCGAGGATGTCGTAGCGGCGATGACCGCTGAGGGGCTCGGTTTCCGGAATTTCCGTGGAAGTGCCAGGAATGCCGTCGTTTTTCATGATTCCTCGGTCCGCCGCCGGCGTTACGACTGAGAGCACACACTTGGCCGACAGGTGGGATACGTGGCTGAGGGATTTCATCTGACGCGCTCCTGTACCTCGGGCTGAGCAAATCTCGCGCCTAGATGATTGGCGGCGAAACGTCCGAAGCCGTCACGGAGTTGACAACTGCTGCAGATTCGGTTGCTTACAGTCGAAGGGGCGAGATTATTTCTTGGGTTCCAACGCCCTCGGCACAACGCGCTCGTAGCCCGGGAAAAGTCCGTCCCAGTCGAGGGTGGCGTCGGCTCGGGTCAGCAGGAACGTCTGCGCGCGACGCACACCGCTGGCCAGATCGAGCTTGTACTTCAGCTCGCCGTAGCCGAGATCGAAGTCGGAGAGGCCCCGCTCCTCGGCGTCGTGCAAGGCCTCCCAAAGGGCCAGTTTGCTCGCGCGGGAGGCCTCCGGCGCGCGGCGGCGCCCGGCGTAGTAGTAGAGCCGGCGCTGGCCCAAATCGAAGCAGAGCACGGCGGCGAGCCTCTGCCCTCCGCGCTCTGCGAAGACCAGGTTCGTCGCGCCCTCGCGTGCCATTTCGAGGACCAGCCCTCTATGAAATTCGGCGCAGTTTCCGCCGAGAGCCGCCGACTCCTGGCCCCAGCGCTCGGCGTGCAGATCGAGGTAGTCGTCCACGTCGCGGGGCTCAACCTGGGTGCCACGGAGCTGCTCGAAGCTGCCTCCGTCGGCGCGAAAACGCCGCCCGTAGCGCTTGAAATAGGTGCGGACCGAGGGAGAGAAGGGGCTCGTTGCAGGGACGAGCGTGCGATGGGGGTAGCCCACCGGTCGGTCGCGCAGGGCGTCGTCGGCGGCCGCGAGGAGCGGGGCAGGGACCCCGACGCGGCGAAGCTCGCCGGCGAGCTCGTCCCAGGTTGCGGCGAGGCGCTCCCGCTTTCCGGGCAGGGCGGACAGCAGCGACCCTTCGGCACCGGTGTCGGCGCGCAGAGCCTCGGCGCGCGCAGCCAGGCTCCCCGACAAAGTCGCCGCGATGGCCTGCAAAGCACGGCCAAAGGCGCCCATGTTCCAGGGGAAGAAGCCACCTCGAATCAGGGTGTCACTGGCATGGACGCGGACGTCGCCAGAGACGCAGTCGCTCAAGGGTGCATGCCAGTGTGAGCGCGCGACAGACTCCCCTGGAATGCCTCCTAGGTGCACGATAATGCCTTCTCCCAAAGCCTTTTCGGCGAGGGCGGCGGCCATCGTGGACAGCACTTGTGTCGGACACGCCTCGTCGACGATGGCGTCGCGAAAAGGGAAGAAGAACGAGTCCGGCCCCGTGCTGAGCAAGGTGATGGGCTCGGCTCGGCCACGGAGCGTGACCGAGAACCGAAAGAGCGGGAGGGCTCCGTGGGTACGGTCGTCGCCCCGGACGACGAGCCAGGTTGGCTCGCAGAGGACGCTCTTTGCGCCGAGCAAGTGCCGCCCTCGTTTTTCGGCGAAGTCGGGTCCGCTGAAGGCTCGGGCGTAAAGCAGGTGGGCCCGAACGCGGTGGAAGAGCAGGTTGCTCGTTGCGCGGCTCGCGAGCTCGTCGAGCATCGCACGCTGCGCTTCGATGGCCTGCGCCCCGCACAGCCATGCGGGGGTCAGCACGGCACAGGACCGTGGCCCCAACGAAGCCGGTGCGCCGCGATGATTTGCGTGCCCCGATGGACGATCTCGATGGGTGGCCGATGGCTCAAAAAGGCAATCAGGCTGGCGGTGAGCCCATAGGCGCCGACGTTGGGGACGCGGACCAAGGCCCCGATGGCGCATGGGGCTTGGGTCTCGTTGGCGAGCCTGTCGAGGGGAGAGCACAGGGGCCCTACGACCGCGGCGGCGGTCTCGGGGGAGGGCCCAAGGAACGTGGTTTGCGGGCGCAGTACGCGGCCCAGGCCGCTCATCCCACCGAGCACATGGATTCCCGCGTCGAGCACGACGACGGGCGGTCCAAGGTCGCTCTTGGCGTCGAGCACGCGGGCTACGAGGACGCCCGACGAGGCCACCAGACGGCGGCCCGATTCGAGCCAAATGGCGGCCGGCGGCGCCGCTGGAATCGAGAGGTCCGCGAGGTCGAGGCCTTCGCCTTCGGTCGCGTAGGGCCAGGGAAAACCGCCTCCAAGATCGACGACCTCGGGGGTCAGGTGGAGGGACTCGGCGAGCTGTTGGGCGGTGCGTCGCGCTTCGTCAAAGGCCCGTTGCAGGGCCGCGACGCTGCCGATTTGGGTCCCGGCGTAGACGTGAAAACCAGCCAAATCGAAGGACAATTCGTTGTTTTCGGCGAGAGCCTTCGGCCAGCCTTCGGCGGTGAGACCGAATTGGGAGCCAGGCCCTGCCATGCTGAGGCCGGCGCCCGTGGGCTCCGCGGGGCGAATCCGAAGCAAGCAGCGCGGGCGCGTCGCGTGCGCCTCTGCGAGGGCCTGAAGGCGCCTGCGATCCGCGTCGGATTCCAGGGAAAACCAAGGGACTTTTGCGCTTAGCGCGCGCTCCACGAGGGAGCGGCTCTTGCCCGGGCCGGTGACCAAGATGCGTTCCGGGGCTACGCCGCTGGCGAGGGCGACGTCGAGCTCGCCGTCGGAGGACACTTCGGCGCCGATCCCGTGGGCCATGAGGGTCTCGACGATGGACGGCAGGGGGTTGGCCTTGAGCGAATAGAGCAGGCGGCCGGCCGCTGGAACGAGGCGCAAGAGCTCCGTGGCGCGGGCGTCGACGGCGTCGAGATCGTAGGCGTAGAGCGGCGTTTCGAAGCGTTCGGCGAGGTGCTTCGCGAAGTCGGGATCGAGCATCAAGCACCCCTCTTCTGCGCGTGCTGCACGGCCAGCGCGGCCCTATCGACCTTGCCGTGGGGCGTGCGCGGCAGCGCGTCGACGATGTGGAGCGCGTCCGGCAGCTTGAACGGATCAAGGTTCTTTCGCAGGGTTTCGAGGACCATGGCGGCGTCCACGACGGCTTCGTCGAGGCGCACGAACAACACAAGCTCGTCGGCATCGGTGCGCAGCGCGCCCGTCTCGATGACGCCGTGCACGGTCTCGGCGGTCCCCTCCAGTTCTCCGAGGCTCATGCGAAATCCACGGTGTTTTACCAGGGCATCGGCGCGCCCCTCGACGCGAATGAAGCCCCCTCCGTCGACGCTGCCACGGTCGCCCGTGAACAGCGCGAGGCCCACCTGGCCGCGCAGGGCCCGAAAACGCCGCGCCGTGGCGTCGGGCGCGCCCCAATAACCGAGCGTGACGTGGCGGCCTCGCACGACGAGCTCGCCCGTTTCGCCCGCCGCCAGGCGTTCCTCTTTGTCCGAGACAGCGAACACCTCCGTGTCGTCGAGGGCGCGCCCGACGCTGCCCTCGGCGTGGGCGCGCTCTTCGGGCAGGCGGATCGAGACCCTTTTGCATTCGGTCAGGCCGTACATGGCGAACACGCGGGCGCCTGGGAAGGTGGCTTCGAGCGCGCCGATGGCTGACTCGTGCAGGGCCTCGCCCGTGCTGGAAATCAGCCGAATCGCAGGCTTGGGTGCGTGGGGCCGGTGGGCGAGCCGGCTGAGCCCCGCGATCAGGCCAGGCATGAGAGGCAACACGTCGATGCCGCGCTTCGCGATGGTGCCCAACATGGAAGGTCCCGCCGCGGGGCCGAGATCGAGGTGCAGCGATGCGCCGCTCGTGAGCGCGAGGAGCACTTGGTAGAGGCCGTAGTCGAAGGACAACGGCACGAAGAGGCCGACCGCGTCGCCGCGCTGGTAGCCCAGGCGGCGTTGGATGGCGGCGACGGAGAACAGCACGTTGTCGTGCGAAGCGGTGACCGCGCGGGCCGCGCCGCTCGAGCCGGAGGTGAGCACGAGGAGCGCCGGATCGACGGAAATACCAGGATATTTCGTGCACTCGTGGGGGCCGCCCAGGTCGTCGAGCAGGGCATCGAGGGTTTGCTTGGGCGTAGTGTCGATGTCTCCGAGGGGCAGGTGCGCCGCGTCGAGCACGAGCAACCGTGGTGCGAGGAGCGCGGAGGCGCGCTGCAACGACGCGGCGGTGGTGTCCGGATGGAGGATGGTGAAGGCGCCGCCCAGACGGCAGGCCGCGAAGGCTGCGCTGAGCAAGGCCGCGGAAGGGTGCGCGACGAGGAGCAGGCGATCGCCGCGCGCGAAGGAGGACGCGCTCAAGCGTCGCGCGACGCGCCGCGTTTGGGCCGCAAAAGACCGGAATGAAAGCGGCTCGGAGCCGCCGAAGAGAGGTGCGTCACCGAAGGTCTCGCCGGCCGCGTCGATCAACGCGCCGAGGTGACGCTCGCTGGCAGCCAGCTCGTCGGCCACATTGAACAAGGTCACGGGGTGCTCTCCTGCATGCGCGCGGCGACGTGGCGCTGGAGCAGGTCAAGCAGGATGTCACGGCTCTTGCGGCGCAAGAATGCGTGATCGCCGTCCATAATCGCGAGCTTGAAGAACCCGCTTCGTTCGAGCTCGTCGAGGCGCTTGCCGAGGGTCAGGCGTACATAGTCGAGGCCGAGCTCGTCGCGGGTGTAGACCAGGAGCGTGTCGATGCGGCGCTCGCTGAAGCCCCGAAGATCCCGGTAGAGATCGGCTTGCTCGGGCTGCATCGCTGGGCGCGTTTGTCTGAGACGCGCGAGCCCTCGTCGTACGAAATGCGTGCCGAGCGCGACGACCTTCTTCGCATCGACCTGCCCCTTGGCGACGCGACGCCACGCCTCGCGATCGAACAAGAGACGCTGGTAGTGCCTGAGCTGCGCTGCGGCCTGCAGGACCTCTTGGCCCTCGTCGCCACGGTAGAAGAACACGGGGTTTACCAGTGTGGCACCCACCACGCGGGGCTCGCTCCGCGCGACGCGGAACGCCAACGTGGCGCCCAAGCAAAAGCCCACCAGGATGAAGCGGCTCGGGCCGTATGTCTCGGACAGCTTGTCCATCGCCTCTCGCACGGCGTCTTGGGCCTCACGGGCGCGATCGACGGGGCCGCTTTCGACCCTGGCCGCGCCCGTGAGATCGAAGCGAAACGCCGTAAATCCAAGGCTCGCGAAGCCCCGCGTCAGGGACACGGTGAGCGGGTGCGAGCCGACGTCGCGGGCGAGCTGGGGATCGAGGACCGAGGGGTTGAGCACGAGCACGGCCGCTCCTCGGCGCGCGCGAGCGTCGAGCGGCGTGGTCACGATGCCAAAGAGGCGCCCGCCTCCGCCGAGCCGGAGCGGCGCTTCGCGGAGGGTCGTGGGGACCGCGACGGAGGTTCCGCGCGGTTGCGAAAATTCACCGGATCTCCCGTTGAAATGAGCGGTCTCCAGCCAACCCACGAGGGCGCGCAGGGCGGGCTCGGGGCCGTCACTTCCTTCGCCGTTTGGCAGCACCGGCGAGGTGCCCGGCAGGTGCTCGAAGCGCACCGACGCGCCCAGCTTGGCGAGCGCCTCCGCCAGGCTCTCTTCCGTCGGTGCGGTGGAGCTACCCACGATCAGCACCGGTGCGCTGGGCGCGCCGCGGAGCGTCGTGAGCGAGAGCGCGCCGAGCTCCACGGTGAGCGCTTCGGAGGGCGCAAAACCAAGGATATCGACGCCGTCCGCGGGCTTGTCGCCGGGCGCCGCGAGGCGCGACGCGAGGGCCTGCTCGCGCAGGAAACCGCGTCCCGAAGGGCAGGGGCTCCACAGCGCGAAGGCCGCGACGTCGCCGCGATCGAAGGCGGTGTCGAGGGCGATGGTGGCGCCGAGGCGCAGGCCAACGATGGCGACGTGGGCCACGCCCGCGCGGACCTTCAGCTCGTCGATGGCCGCGTGCACGTCGTCGCGCCAGGGCTGGAGGTGCTCGGGCGAGGATGGACCGAGGGAGTTGCCGAGGCCGCGAAAATCGAAGCGCAGCGCGTGAAATCCGGCGTCCGCGAGCATCTCCGCGAGGCGACGGAAGACGCGGTACGCGCGCACGTGCTCGAAGCCGACCGCTGACACGAGCAGGACCGCGATCGGCTGCGCGGGACCTTGGGGCGCGTGGTGCCAGCCGAAGAGCGCCGGCGTTGGTGCGCCGAAGTAGAACGGCTCCGGCGCTGGGCTCATGACGGATCGACGGTCGGTGTGAAGAGAGCCCGACGGTTGCGGCTCACCAGGCGCTCGCGCATCGAGCCTCGGAACGCGCGCGCCTCCCCGTCGGGGCCTCGCGCCGACGCCAGCCAGGCCTCATCGGTCTCGTGCGGGATCCCGAGCTCTGCGGAGATGTTCGTCGCAAACACGCGATCGAGGTGCGTCAACACCCAGCCGACAGGGCGGCCCGTGTCCGAGACACGTACGACTTCTGCAAAGTTCGTGAGGTCGCCGCGGGGGCCGTGGTGCGCGACGAAACGGAGGATGTCCGCGAACTTCGAGAGGTTCACGTCCTGCTCGAAGCTGAGCCACTTGTCGAACCAGGCCTCGCGGAAGAAATGCAGCACCGTAAACAGCAGGCCATAACAAGGCGCCATTGCGGGGATGCCGCGATCGAGGCCCGGAAGAGGCACGGTGATGGGGCTCGCGAGGGCGTCTTCGATAGGCACCTGCCAGGGTGCATTGGTCCAAGTCAGACTGCTCGCCACGTCGACGTGGACCGCGTGCAAGACCCCGTCGTCGATGGCCTTGGCCCGCGCGGGGATGTGATCGGGGCTCAGGCGATAGCCGACCATTTGCCGGCGATCGAAGGGCTCGACGCGCTCGGTGTCGAGGCTGTAGCGGCCCACCACGAAGCCGAGCTCGTCGAGGGCTGCGTTCACCTCGGCGTGGTGCGCGGAGGCGACCATGAAGTCGGCGTCGTTCATGAAACGCGCGCCGAGGCCGCCCCACGCGGTGCTCTCGAAGCTCATGCCCTTGGTGGCGACGATCGGCGCTCCGCGCGCCGCGACCGCGTCGACGACGCGCGCCGCTTCGACGCGGAAACGCGCGATGGCGTGGCGATTCACGTCGCGCGTGACGTGCAGATGGCGGCGGATGAAATAGGGCAGGGTCGACGCGACGGGAGGCCGCGTCAGGGCGTGGGCGACGAGCGGCAGGATTTTGTGACGAGCCCCCTGCTCGATCAGCTCACCGTAACGAAACCCCTCTGTTTGAAGGAGAATCGGGACCTCGGCGGGCAGCTCCGCAGAGGGGTCCGCCGCGCAAAGCACCTCCAGCAATCGCCATTCGGGCCCGAACGCGAGGTCCATCAAGGGCGCTAGCGTACCACCCCGCCCTCGATCCTCGGGGGCCAGCGGTCCGTGCCGCGATCGTCGAGCAACACCTCTTCGAGGTAGAGGCCTTCGGGGGCCGCTGTGAAGCCCGCATCGCGTCGATTTCCCGATGCGATCGCGCGCGCGATAGCTCCTTCGGGGATGTGGCGTAGCGCGACGTCGATGCCCGTGCCCACGAGAATGCGCACCATGTTGTGGAGGAACGCGGTGCCCTCGATCGTGACGCGCACGATGCGCGGATCGCTTGGATCGAGGTCCACGTCGATCGGACCGAGGGTGCGCGTGGTCTGCGCGCGGGCGTCGCTCGCCGTACGAAAGGCCTTGAAATCGTGGGTCCCCACGGCGCTCGCCAGCTCCGCTTCGATGCGCTTGGCGAGGGTCGTGGCGTCGAGCTTCGCCACGCGAAGGGCACGACCTTCCCAAAACGGATCGCGCACGGGGCTCGCCAGCAAAAGGTAACGGTAGCGCTTGCCGCGGTTCGAAAAGCGCGGCGAAAAACCTGGCGCAACGCGCGCCGCGGAGACGACGGCGATCTCGTCGGGGAGGTGCTGTGCCAGGGCCAAGCACACACCTCGCGTGGAAATATCGAGGCGCGTATCGAACGCGACTGCGTGGGCGCGCGCGTGGACCCGCGCGTCGGTGCGGCTCGCGCCGCGGATCTCGGTGATGCGCGGATCGAGCGCTTGCGCCGCGCCCAAGAGCTCCCCCGCTACCGTGCGTTGATCGCGCTGCGCTGCGAAACCGTGGAAGGGCCGCCCGTCGTAGGCGACTTCGATCAAGAGGCCATGAAGGGTCCCCCCCTGGCCGTCAGTTTCCGCCGCCGCCACCCGCGCCCGTTGTCGTCGTGGTCGCGCCGCTACCACCGCTTCCGCCCCCGCCCGTCGGGTTGGTCACAACGCCGTACCCGTACAAACAGGCCTCCAAATCCCCTGGATCGACGTCTTTGCAACACTCCATCGGGTCGGCCTGCTCGCCCGCGGCATTGGTGCAAATGGCGAATGGGTTGCAGCCGTTCGACTTGTGCTGATTCTCGCCGTTGGGGCCGATATCGGCCTCGCACTCGGGGGTTTGTCCCTCTTCGGTGGTGCAAGAAGGGGCCGCCAGCCCGAGGCCCATGATGGCGAGGAGAAGCGCGACCTTGCCTGTCATGTTCTGCACCATGTCGCTCCTACTGCTTGATCGAAAAGGAGATGGGGATGTTCACGACCACGCAGCCGCTCTTTGGAGCAGGAAAGGTTCGACCGCGGAATTTACCAAGGACACACGATGAAATTTCGGACGATCCCACGGTGTCGTTGACGATGCTCGCGCTGCAAACCTGACCCGCCGAGCCAACTTGCACGGACACCGTCATGCTACCCGAAGCTTCGGTGGTGCGGAGCGCTCGGTTGTAACAGCCCCGGGCGCCGCCTGCGGCGCCGCTCAGCGCGCTGGAGAGCGCGGGTGAGCCCTCCCCTTGACCGCACTTCGAGCACGCGCCGTTGTCGCCGCTGGCCACCTTCCCGGTGCCCTTGGGAGCCGGATCGCTCGGGCCTGCATCGCTGCCGGCGTCCTCCTCGGGGGGAGGCGGTGGCGGTGGCGGAGGCGGGGGCTCGACCATGGGCGGCGGCGGCTCTTTGATCGGCGCGCTCTCGACCTGCGCGGTGGGCTTGGGATCGTCGCCGCCGAACTTCGAATAGAGCAGTCCGCCCGTCAGCAGCAGCAGCACCAAGACCGCGATGATGTAGGGACCACTGCCCCCAGACTTGGGGATTTCCTCGGAAGGCGGGGGAGTCGACGCAGCCACGCGCACCCCCTAGCACGAAGCAGCGCATGCGCGCAGGCGATTGCGAGCCGGGCAAAGTTACGTACGAGGTCGTCGCGCGAGGAACGTCAGCGCCGTGTCGCCGTAGCGGCGCGTGTCGAGCTGCGTGAGCTCGGCGACATCGGGAAGGGACGCGCGGCTTGCGTGCTCCACGATGACACGCACCGAGGGCGCGAAGAGGCCTTCGTGCGCCGCGAACGTGGCGACGAGAGCGAGCGCTGCGGCCGCATGCTCGTAGGGTGGATCGACGACGACGAGATCGAACGGGCCGTGCGCGACGAGCCGTTCGAGCGCGCGTTCCACGGGCACGGACAGCACCGTGGAGAGCGGATCGAGCTCGAGGGCACGAAGGTTGTCCCCAAGCGCCTGCAACGCTGGACGCAAGCGTTCGACGAAGACCGCGTGGCTTGCGCCGCGGGAGAGGGCCTCGATGCCGAGCGCCCCGGTGCCCGCGTAGAGGTCGAGCACGCGCGCGCCGTCGAGGGGCCCGAGGATGGAGAACAGCGCCTCGCGAACCCTATCGGTGGTGGGGCGGGTGGCGTCGCCGCGCGGCGCCTTGAGCGGTCGGCCGCCGCG
>CAYLJT010000246.1:0-10491 GCA_964383995.1 uncultured Polyangiaceae bacterium | reverse complement strand
TGCCGTGCACGCGACGTGCGCCTTGCGCTCGGATGGCAGCGTCGTGTGCTGGGGCGCTCCGTTTCAGGAGCCTGCTGTGGTGCAGTTTCCTTTGGCGGTCGAGGTGGCCGTTGGCGCGAAGCTCGCCTGCGTTCGTACGGTGGACGCCCATGTGGCTTGCCTGTCGCTCGAGGTCGGTCAGGAGCCGGGGGAGGGGCATTTTCCCGGTGAGGCGGCCGTATTGCCCGGTATCGCCGATGCGACTCAAATCTCGGTAGGCAAGTCCCATGCGTGCGTGCTGCGCGCCGGTGGGGTCCTTGCTTGCTGGGGCGACAACACCTTTGGTCAGCTCGGCAATGGCACATTCGCTAGCGCCGACGCGCCCGTCCCCGTCGGTCTCGGGCCGGTGCTCGCCGTGAGCGCGGGCGAGTCTTCCACCTGCGCGCTCACCGAGGCGGGCGTGTTTTGCTGGGGCCGCGCGCTGTTTGGTCAGCTCGGCGATGGTGGCCAGTTGCACGAGCCTTGTGCCTCCAACGAGACGTGCAGTTCGTCGCCGATCTTCGTACAAGGTTTGACAAGCGCTGAGAGCATATCCGTCGGTCGCAACGGTGCCTGCGCGGTGGAAGGCGACTCCAGGGTGCGCTGCTGGGGTTGGCCTTCGGGGGTCAACGGTCAGGGGACAAGCCCTCTGCCGGTCGAAGTTGCGGGAGCGCTTGACGCCACGGCCGTCTACGTCGGTGACATGCGCGTTCTTACCATCCGCCCCGGCGGCGGCGTCCGGGGCTGGGGCGACAACCAAACGGGCGTGTTCGGGCAAGACGTGAATCCAAACCTCGATGGCCCCGCCGACATCGTCGGCCTGGACAGCATTGTCCGAGTCACAGGCGGTGACTATTGGGCGTGCGCGTTGCGTGACGACGGAGACGTCTTCTGTTGGGGTGGGTCCAACTGCTTCGGCGAGCACGGGACCGACCTCTGCGACGAGAGCCACCGCTTCACGCCGGGCTTGGTGCCGCTCCCGTAGCGACCTTACTTCTGTGGGATCGTCGAGCACTTCGCCCCGAACTTACCGAATCACAGATGCTGGACGCGGAGCGCAACCTGTGCGCAGAATATCCCTGGTTGCGGATTCAGTGTACCCGTCCCGGAGAGTCTATGCGTAATCCTTCCCTCGAACCATGCAGCGTGGCAGCCTCCGATCGAGCGTCGATGGAGGCCAGTTCGTCTTTAGGCGCCGGGTGCCCTCGCAGGCGCTGGCCCCTCGTTGCCAGCCTCATCGGCACCTTGCTGCTCGCTTTGGCTTGCGCGGGTTGCGGCGATACGTTGGGCGCCGACTGCGAAGACGACTCCGACTGCGATGATGGGCAGATCTGCGGCGACCCCCAGGGCACGGACGCGTCGATCTGCTTCATCCCTTGCGAGACCGACTCCGAGTGCGAAGACAACGCAGGTAGCGGCAGCACCTGCCAGATCCTCCCGCAAGCCTCCTCGGGCTACTGTTCGGCGGCGGATTGAGCTGGTCGGACGGAGGGCCCTGCACGAAGAGCGTTTGCGACGGGCGCGACGCGACTTGGACGGCGCGCCCGATCGCGGGCAAGCCTGCGCTTGACGGTGGCGGGGGGAAGGTGCGAGCCTCCCCGGCGATGGCGGCGTACGGGCTCGAATGATCGACGAAAAAGGGCCAAAGGACACTTCGCCCCTGCCCGACTCTTTGGCGGAGACGATCGCGCGGGATCTCGCGCCGTACGCGGGCGAGCTTCCTGCGCCGGGCGCTACGCTCTCCCCGCGGGGGCGTGACGTCGCGGCTACCTTGGCGGTCGCGGCAACGCAGGGCGCCGAGAGCGACGCGGATACGACGCGCACGCACTATCCGCGCGGGGCTCCAGGACGGCCCTTGCCGACGGTCGTTCTGGCGGGCGAGGGCGACCCCGATGTGCACGCCGATTTCGCTGTGGAGGGGCTGCTCGGAGAGGGCGGCATGGGGCGCGTCGACCTTGCCGTTCAGCTCGTCTTTGGCCGCAACGTCGCGCTCAAGCGCGTGCGACCCGACCGCCGTTGCGCGCCGGCTTTCGAGGCTCTCTCGCACGAAGCTGCCGTAAGCGGCACGCTCGACCACCCGAACATCGTCCCTGCCTATGCGTTCGGACAGACGCCGTCGGGTGACCCCGTCCTGGTCTTGAAGCGCGTCGAAGGAGTCCCCTGGTCGACGCTCATTCACAACGACAGCCACCCTGCGTGGGAGGGCCGCGCGGATGACAGGCTCGGGTTTCACCTGGAAGTGATGCGGCAGGTCTGCAATGCGATAGAGTCGGCGCACAGGAGGGGCGTGCTCCACCGCGATATCAAGCCCGACAATGTGATGGTGGGCAGTCTGGGTGAGGTCTACGTCCTCGACTGGGGGATCGCCGTCTTGCTTTCGGAGGAGCGTTCATCGGAGCTCGCCGGCACGGCAAGCTACATGGCGCCTGAGATGCTGCTGGGGAGCGCCACGGTGACACCTCGCACGGACGTGTACTTGCTCGGGGCCACGCTGCACGAGGTGCTCACCCGCACGCACCGCCATGCCGGAGCGAACATCTGGGAGGTGCTCCACCAGGTATACGAGTCGAAGCCTGTCGTGTACGACGCGACGATCCCGCGCGAGCTTTCGGCGATCTGTCAACGCGCGACGGGGAAGGATCCGGAGGCCCGTTTCCCGAGCGCCCTTGCCATGCGCGAGGCCATCGACGTCTTCCTCCATCACCGGGGCTCGCTCGAGCTGTGCGCGGAAGGTGAGCGCAGGCTGGGCGAGCTGCACGAAGCGCTCGCGGCGTGCGAAGCGCTTGGCAAGGTAGACGAGGTGGACGGCGGCGACATCGAGCTGGCGAGCGCGCGCGTGCGCAAGGTGGCCGCGGAGGCGGACTTCGCATTTCGCCAAGCGCTCAAGGGTTGGCCCGACAGCGAAGAGGCTGCCGCGGGGCGGCGCCGCACATTGGAGCGCATGGCAGAGTTCGAGCTCTCGCAGCACAACGCTCCGGGGGCTCGCGCGCTGTTGGCGGAGCTGGATTTGTCTCGGACAGATCTGGCCGACCGCTTGGCCAAGCTGGAGTTGGAGCGTGCGGCGGAGGCCGAGGCACGCCGCAGACTCGCGCATCTCCGCTACCAGGCGAGCTTGGCGACCTCGGCGCCCCAAAGAGCGATCATCCTCGGTGCGATGTATGGGCTCCTCGGCGCGACGTCCCTGGCCCTTGGGCTCCTGGGCTTCACCTTGACGCCATTCGGCCTCTTGGTGGTCTTCGCGGTGGCCCTCGTGGCCATGCTCGCCTTGCTCGCCCTGCGCGGGCGGACTTTGCTGGCGACGCAGGCAAACAGGCGTCTGCAGGCGACTGTCATGGTAGGTCTGGTGACAGGTGTCGCCGTCAGCGTGACCGGCTGGCGTACGGGTGTGAGCACCGACGTCGTGCTCGCTGTCTATTACGTGCTGTTCGTGTTCTCCACCTTCATGCTGGCCATCTGGTCGGAGCGGGCGGCCCTCCTGTTCATCCCCATCGCGATTCCACCCATCGCGATGTCGCTCTTATGGCCCGGTCACGGCTACTACGCGCTGGCCGCGACTTGCGCGGTAGGCATCCCGGTTGCGCTCGCGAGAGCGTTGTGGCGCAGAGAGGTGGCGCCGCTGCCGAGCCGCACCGCGCCTGAGCCGTAGGGGCCTTTGGGAAGGTGAAAGCGGAGCGCGAGGACCGGAAACGAGCCGCGCGTCTCGGACGGAGACGCGCGTGACGGCCGCTTGCCAACGTGGACCTTACACGCGTGTGGCCACGCCCTCGTAGGTGAACGACAGCCAACGGGGGCTGTTTTCGGAATACGCCGCGCGCAGCTCCGCGAGCTGGAAGCCCGCGGACTCGAATGTCGGGACGACCGCGCGGTCAAGGTGGCAGTTGCCGCCGACGCGACGCCAGAAGGGCGTGATTCGCCGCTGCCAGCGGCTCTCCGCGGGGTCGGGCGCGAGGCCGTGCTCGATGAACAAGACGCGTCCACCGGGCCGCAGGGTGCGCGCGACCTCGCGCAGCACCGCAGCGGGATCGTCCACGCTGCACAAGGTGTACGTGACCACCACGCAGTCGAAGCGTTCGGCGGCAAAGGGTAGACGCTCGGCCACACCCTGTACGAGCTCGACCGGCACCCGTGCGTCGGCGAGCCGAGCGCGCGCCCGCACGAGCAGCGGTTCGGAGGGATCGAGGCCGACGACCTCGTCCACCGTCGTCGCGTCGTACAGCGCGAGGTTCAGGCCGGAACCGACGCCGATCTCGAGGACCTGACCGGACGCGCGGGGGATCACGCGCCGCCGCTCTTCGAGGATCTCGTGGCTACGGCAGGCTCGTTCGACCAGCCAGGGTAAGACGTGGGTGTCCCAGAGTTTTCCTACCGAAGCGCTCATGGGGATCCATCGAGGTGCGGGTGGGGGAGCCATTCGAGGTAAGATAGGGTGGGGGCGAGCACGATGGAGAGAGCTTACCACACACGGCCGATGCGGAGGAATCGACCACGGTAGCGTTCGTAGGACGAGTGGAAAACCGCGGGGCACATCGTCACCTTCGGTTGCCGCCCCCGTCCGCGACGAGATGCGATCCTCCGTCTTCCGTGGTGGCAACCTTTCTCGTGGCTTGAGCCTGCCCAGCTCGCCGTGGAGTCATTATCTGTCTCGGACAAAGCGTGGACGGGCGGCCGTGGTCGTCCTGCCGGGCCGGTCGACGTTAGTCCCTCCGCGATCGGCCCTGCCTTGTTCGAGGGATGAAGGGTCGTTCCGGCGCGGCGCCCATGAACGGACCTCTCGAAACATCGTCTTGGCGTCCGGGGCAGAGTGGCCTATGGTCGCCCAATGGAATTCACGATCCCCGCGCCGGAGCTGGTGCCTTACGGCCTGCGCGCCATGAAGATGGTTGCCCTCGCGAACGGCGTTTTTGACTATCGAGAGAGGGGTCTCCTCGACACCGCGCAAGAGCTCTTCGGCACGAGCCACGACCTCGATGCCTTGCCGCCGATAACGCCGGAGGCGCTCGCTTCCCACATCGAAGAGCCGTCCCTCCGGCGTCAGATCGTGCGTGGCATGGTCGTGCTCTCGCTCATCGACGGCGAAGCCAGCCCCGCCGAGGCGCGCCTGATCGAGCGCTTTGCGGCGGCGCTCGAGGTCGAGAGTCAGGACCTGGCCGTGGTGCGCGAGATCGCCGCCGGGCACCTGTTGCACGCCCGTTTCGACATCGGCCGCCGGTTTTTCGCGCGCGAGAAGGTGGTCGAAATGGCGAAGGAGAGGGGCGCAGGCTGGCTTGTGCGCACGCTCGCCACCATGGCAGGCTTCGCCGAGGACAAGGCCACAGCGGCACGCTATCGCGCTCTCGGCAACGCTCCGGCAGGCTCGCTCGGCCGCGCCTATTTCGATTTCGTCACCGAGAATCAGTTCTCGTTTCCGGGTGAGAAAGGCAGTCCGCCCGAGGCCATCGTCTTTCACGATCTCACCCACGTCTTGAGCGGGTATCACACCGATCCCAAGGGCGAGCTTCAGGTGCTCGCATTCCACTCGGGCGCTCGGCGCGAAGAGAAGGACCCGTTCTCCTTCCTGATGTTCGGGATCGCCGAGTTCCACTTGGGCCTCGCCATGTCACCCGTAGCCACCGGAACCCGCGGCGCCTTCGACCCCGCCGCCGTCCTGCGCGCCCTGCAACGTGGCAGAGCCTGCACCATCGATCCGACGGAAAACTGGGATCCTTGGCCGGTCATGAATCGGCCGCTCGATGAGCTGCGCGCGGAGTATGGTATTCCACCGATCGAGGGCTGACGGGGGACACGATCCTCCCTTCGCTGCGCGAAAAGCGTGGTATGAATGACCCATGCGCCCTGCACAGCACGTCCTCCTCGGCTTCACCTTGCCTCTCTTCGTAGCTCCGTCGCTTTTGCCCGGCTGTGGCTCGGACGACGAAGCCGGTTCTAGCGCGACGACCAGCAGCGCGGCGACGACGACGTCGGGCACCGGCGGGTCGAGCAGCGACGCTACCACCACGACCTCGGGCACCGGTGGCGCTGGCGGAGGCGCGGGCGGCGCCGGCGGAGGCAGCGGGGGTGGGGGTGGAGCCGCTTCGGGTTGCATGGATGGAACGCAGCCCCCATGTTACCTGGAGCCGATCGGCTTGGACGCCGGGGGCCTTGTCAGCGCGCTGGCCATCAGCGATTGGAACGGTGGTGGCGCAGACGTCATCGTGGGTCGCGGCGGCGAGGTGCTCTATTTTGCTAGCCCGGCTGACGCGCCCCTGCCCAGCGCACAGGCTATCGCCGTCACAGGGATCATGGGCACGGTCAACGACTTGGAAGCGGGCAATCTCGACGTCGGACCGAACCTTGACATCGTAGTATCGTCCTCTGCGACACACGCGCACGTCGTCTTCGGCGACGGCAGCGGCGCCATCGCCAACGAACAAGGCACGCTGGATGGAGAGGGGCAGCCCTTTGATATCGATCTGGGAGATCTGGAGGGCAGCCCGGCCTCCCTCGATATCCTCGAGCTGCAGAGCACCAACGGATGCAGCGCAGTAACCCTGACCTCGGGCACGGAGGGGGCCGCATTTGTCTCAGACGGCTACCAGCTATGTTACGGTGCCTACGGCGTCATCAACCGCTGTAGCAACGCGTACTCGTGCGCCACGTGGGTCGACGCAGACACGCCCTCCATGCTTGTGTCGCAGGAGCTTTATGCCAATGGCGGCACGCTCGGCGCCGGCATCAACACGACGACTTCTTTGGAGGCCAACGGTGCGCGCATCGCCTCGGGGATCTTCGACGCCGACATCTACGAAGATGTCGCCGTTATCGTGGCGGGCGACAAGGTCAATGTCCTCTTCGGCGATGGTGAGGCCGGGTGGGTCGATCAAGGTGGCGTCGCCTATGTCAGTTACACGGTGGGCTCGGAGCCGTCCGACCTCGCGGTCGGCGATCTCGATGGCGACGGCGATTTGGACATCGCGGTCGCGAACGCGGGCGACGATACGCTGACCCTGCTCCACAACGACGGCGCGGGCGCCTTTTCGGCCTCGGTGCTCACGCTGCCTGCGGGCGCGGCGCCTTCGCGCATCGCCGTCGGTGACCTGAACGGCGACGGTACCGCCGACATCGTATTGGCCACCTCGGCCCCGAGCGACGTGACCGTGCTGCTCTACCAGCCTTGAAGGTCAGCAGTCTGTCCAGAGCCGCATGAGCTGATATTGAATTTGCCGCAGCCGCGCGACCTCGGCGTCGGCGCCTCCGCGCTGCACGAGCGAGCGCGCGGTCTCCGCGAGGCCGAGCAGGATGCTGCGTTGCTGCGCGTCTCGGACAAGGCTCTGGATCCAGGTGATGGCGACCAGGCGCTGGCCGCGTGTGACGGGCGCGACGCGGTGGAGGGTGCTCGATGGGTAGACGAGCGCGTCGCCGGCCTCGCCCTTGAAGGCCCGCTCGCCGCCGTCGCCGCGCATGATCAGCTCACCGCCGTCGTAGCTGTCCTTCGGAGAGAGCCAGATCGTCATCGACATGTCCGTGCGCAGCGGGCCTGTTTGCATGCCCATGACGGGCAGATCGAGGTGCTCGCCATAGGCCATACCCTCCAGGTAGCGGCAGAAAATCATCGGCAAGATGCTGCGCGGGAGGACGGCCGCCTTGAACGCCTCGTTCTTCGACAGCGCCGCGAGCACCGTGGCCCCGTGGCTCTTCGCGAGGGGGTGGCCCGGGTTGAGCTGCTGATTGTTCTTCACCTCGCGAGCGCCGCCGTGGGCCGTCGCGCTGCCGTCGGCAAACGGCGCCTCGGCCAAGGATGTTGCGATTTCGGAGGCGGTGTTCGGCGCGAGCAAGCCGCGGATCTCAATCCACATGGTGGTTAGCATCTACCACGTCGCGCGGCCGGACGTCATGAAGTTGGTGAGCGTCGGGTTGAGGGCTGACATGGCTGACATAAAAGAAGACTTCGTCGCCGCAACCATGGCGTGAAGCCACGGGAGAGCTTCGCCCCCTCTCAGTCGTTCGGCTCGGACGTAGAGGCGGCGTCCTTGGCAGCGTCGTTGCGCCAGAGCGCGTAGAGCAGGGCGCCGCTCACCAGCCCCAAGAGCCCGATCCCCTCGAAGGCCCAGTCCGGAAAGGCCGCGGACAACAGCGCTATCGGTGAGACGAAGAGCGGCACCCAGCGCGCCCTTCGATCCATGAGCGTGGCGATGGCGCCCAAGAACAGGAGGTAGAGCGGGCCGCTCAGGGCGACGGCTTGCCGCAGGGGGACGCCGGAGAGCCAGGCACCTGCCCAGAGGACGGCGCCGACCGGGAAGGACCAGGCGTACAGGCCCAGGAGACGACGGTTGATGGCGTTGCCCAAGAGCGTGTTGCGGACGCTGTACACGGCGAGGCCGTAGAGGGCGCTGGCGGTCACTGTGGCGGCCAACATCACGCCGTGGCTGATCGGCAGTGTCTCGGACTTGTCGAGCCACCCGCAGCCGATATTCCACACAAACCACGCGATGCCGGTGCGCGCAGCCAAGGTGGCGCGCACGGGGGCTTGGAAGGTCAGGCTGGTGTCGTGGGCGATGCGCTTCAGCTCCGCGATCCTCGCGGCCTCCTTCGCCTCGGCGTCGCGGGCCGCGGCGATGCGGGTAGACAGCTCGGCGTCCGGGGTTGGGAGCTCGCTCGCGTAGGTCGTGGCCTCCTTCCAGTCGCCCCGCTCGACCGCCCTCGTGGCAAGGTGTCGGAACAGGCGCTGTTGACCTTGCCGGGCGCTCTCGTTCTCGGGCCAGCCCAAGAGCGCTTGTTGAAAGCCGAAACGGCACTCGTCGACGAGCCGCGAGAGCTCGACGGATGGGCCCTCGCTCGTGGTCGGCGACGCCACGATGCGCTCTAGGCGCTCGTGCGCCTGCGTGGTAAGATGCATGGAAGCGCGGTGCTGCAGGAAGGCGTCGATGGCCTGGCGGAGCGCCTCGGCGCTCGGATAACGGTCCTCCGGCGCGCTGCTGAGCGACCGCGTGACGATGCGCGCCAGCTCGTCGGGGATGTCCGGACCAAGCGCAGGCGGTCGCGCGTCGTACGCCATGGCCAGCGCCGCCAGCGGCGTCTGACCGGTGTGGGGAGGGTGACCTGTCACGATGGTGTGGAGGATCCCGCCGAGCAGGTACACGTCCGTCCGCGGACCGATGCGTGCGGCGTTGGCCGCGGCTTGCTCGGGCGCCATGTAGGCCGGCGTTCCGAGCGGAAGGCAGATGTCGCGCGTGCGTGGCATCCAGGCAGGTGCGTCGGGGAGGAAGCAGGCGGCGATGCCCCAGTCGATGAGGTAGACCGCGCCGAACTCACCGAGCATCACGTTGGAAGGCTTGATGTCCAGGTGGACGATGCCCCGCGCGTGCGCGGCGGAGACCACCTGGCAGACCTGCAAGAGGGTCGACAGGTGCCGATCGAGATCGCGCGCAAGCTTGGCGGGGGATTCGCCCCTTGTGTACAACGACTCCGACCACGCCTGACCGTCGATGCGCTTCATGACGAGCTGCGGTGCGCCCTCGTCACCGCACAACGAGTGGATGGGCACGACGCTCGGGTGCTCGATGCTGGCGGTGATCCAGGCTTCGCGCAGGAGCGCCGCGATCGAGACGGGCGTCGTGTCTTCGGGGCGCAGTGATTTTACGGCGACCGTGCGGTGCAGCGAGCGCTGCTCCGCGGCGTGCACGACGCCCATCCCGCCGAAGCCGAGCACGGCGCCGAGGCTGACCTTCATGCCATCCGGTTCGTAGGACGACGGCGCTTCCAGGTGCGCGGGGTCGCGCGCGCCTGTCTCGGACAAAGCGTCCGACGAGAGGGTGGTGAGCGAGGCCGCGGGCGGTGCGGCGGGCGCCGCGGAGGCGAGGGTCGGAGCGACCGTGTGGGGAGGAAGGACGAGGGCTCCCGCGGCGTCGAGCGTGACGTCTTCGAGGGGCAGGCCGCGTGCGAGCCAGTGGGCGACCAGGGTCGCCTCGGCGTTGGGCTCGCGTGCGTCGGATCCGCTCATGGGCGGCAGGGTACAGAGCCGCGGCGCGCGTGCAAAGGGCTTCGCTCATCCTTCGCGGCGGGCCTTCGAGGCACCCGCAGGCACGTTCGCGATCCCCTCGCCCGAGAGCGCCCCCGCATGTATACTTCCCGCATGGTGAAAGCCGCGCACGCTCTGCGAGTGGTCTATGAGGTGCCTCGGGCCCACGCGGATTGGACTCTTTCGGAGGAGACGGTGCCTGAGTCGCAGCCCCACGACATCATCTTGGACGTGTTGAAAGCCTTGCTTTTGGCGTGGCGGGACCGCATGGGCATCTCGGCGCAGATCGCGCGCAATCTCGCCGTTCGTTGGGACGAAGAGCGCCCGAATATCGGTGTGGATCCGGATTTGTGTGTGCTTCGGCCGCGGCCCCCTGAGGGGGATGAGCTTGTCAGCCTGTGCACGTGGAAGCCGGGTCATACGGCGCCTGCGCTGGCCATCGAGGTGGTCAGCAGCAACAACGCCAAGAAAGACTACGC
>CAYLJT010000245.1:0-10494 GCA_964383995.1 uncultured Polyangiaceae bacterium | reverse complement strand
CGCGATGGGCGAGGTGCGGCGGGTCATCGAAGGCGTGGTGCAACACGCGGTCGCGAAAACACGGCGCGAGAATGCGCCGGGGCTTGGGGTCGTGAATCTGAAACGCCGTCCACCGACCTTCGGGAGCCTTGCCTGACAAGATGTCGTCGTGCATCCGTTTCAACGAGCGGTGGAGGTCGGTGGCAAATTCCCTTACCTCGGGGCGACTTTGTTTGCCGCGCGAAGCCTGCCAAAACGCCCGCGCGAGGGTGGCTGTGTCCGAGACATCGTGGAGGCTGACGGCGCTACGGGAGGGCACGCTCGGCCTCCTTGGAAGGGAGATCCTGCAAGCCCGGATCCACGCGGAGCGCGTCAAGAAACGGCTGACCGTACTTTTCGACGCGGGCGGGACCTACCCCGTCCAATCGTCCAAGCTCTGCCAAGGACTGTACGCGGAGCCGGACCATTTCGGCCAGTTGTTCGTTGGTGAACACGGCATAGACGGGAACGGCGTCGCGCTCTGCAAGCTCTTTTCGTAGGGTCCGCAATCGGGAGAAGAGGAGAAAGTCGGCCTCGGACAAAAGCTCACGGTAGTCGACCTTGCCTCTCTTGCCGGCGCTGTCCACGCCGGAAGTTTCGCCCTGATCGACGTAGGTGACGCAAACCGCCCACGTGCTGCGTGGTCCGTCGTGGATGAGCGATGGTTCGACGGCGATCACCCGGCGCGAGGCGAGAAATTGATTCAGCTCGGTCTCTGCCGGCTGGCTGTGGAACACGGGTACTGTGGCGAAGTGGAGCTTCATTTCTTGCGCTTCTTTTTTGGATTTCGAGCGTGCCCCGACGCCTTCGGATCGGGATCAGGCGCAACGTGGGGACGTCCCTTCCCAGCAAAAAAATCGGGCAACCGCTTCGCGGCTGAAGATCCAGATCGCCGCTCCGCGGCTGGAGATCCAGAAAGCCGCTCCGCGGCTGGAGATCCAGAAAGCCGCTCCGCGGCGAGATCCAGAAGCCGCTCCGCGGCGGGGGCTCCGCCCCCCAGACCTGATCCGGACTTGCGCTCCGCGCCTGGGGCTCCGCCCCCTGGACTGGGCGCACGACCTCGAGCCAGACGGAAACCGAGATCATCGCCCCGATACGCCGGGGCGTCCAAGCCGCGGCACGCCGCGCGGACGTACCTGGCGTCGCCGTCCCAAGAGCCGCCGCGAATGACCCGGTCGATGCCCGAGGTACTATGCGAAGGATCGACAAGGTCGTCGTCCGCTCGTTTCATGTCACCCTCGGTGTGGTCAGAACACCATTCCCAAACGTTGCCCAACATGTCGAAGAGCCCCAAGGGGTTTGCCTCTTTCATGGCCACCGGCCTCGACCCCGCCTTGCTGTGCTGGTACTGCTTGTTTGGCCAATCCGTCGAATCGTACCCGTTATCGAGCTCGAATCCCTCGCCACTGTTCCCTCCGTACCAGGCGATCGGATCGAGAACGGGAGCGTTGCCTTCGCCGAGAATCTTCAAGTCCCCCACCCACGTCGCGGTCTCTGTGCCCCCACGGCAGGCGTATTCCCACTCGCTTTCACCAGGCAAATACACCCCCAGCTCCACCAAACGCTCGCAGAACGCTTGGCACTCTTCCCAGCTCACGCTTTCCACCGGACGGTCGGGCGTTTTGAAGCGACTGGGGTTCTGCCCCATCACGGCCTGCCACAGCGCCTGGGTCACCGGGGTATCTCCCAACCAGCGGCCCCTGGTCCAAGTAACATGAAAACGCTTGCCTTCAAAGGGGGGATATCGACCTTCCTCGTTTTCTGGTGAACCGATCCACGACCTCCCTGGTGGAATCCAGCGGAAGCGTTGCACCACGCCCTGGATGTCGGCGTCTGCGTACATGCCATAACGATCGCGACCTAGCGCCTGCATCCATGGCTCGCGATAACAGACGGCCAGGTGCAGCTTGCTTCGATCGCTGACGATCCACAGGTCGTCCGTGCCGTTCCAGGGAATCTTGAGATCGGCGTGCAGATGCAACGTTTGCCGCCGGTGCTCCGACGGCCCCACAAACACCTCGCGGCTTGCAGCAAATAGCCACGCTACGGGACTTCCCGCTCCCTTGTCTTCCGATGGCCAACGCGACGTCGAAGGTTGAAACACCAGGTTCTTACCCACCTGACGGATCGACCACCAGCCGGCTTCTCCTGGATCTCCCAGCAAGGAAAATAGCTCCGCGGGCGTGGTCCCTGGGGGCGGGATAACACCATCAACGCCTTTGAAAGCTGCTGCCCACAGCGCGTACAGATGCTCGCGCAGCGCGCGGTTTTCGTAGACTTCCTTCGGCACGCCAGCCAACACCGCCTGACCGTAGCCGCGCACCATCCCAGCCACCTCCGCCTCGGCCCTCCGCGCCGAAATGCCCACGCGCGTGAAGAACCCCTCGGCACCGGCCACCTCCCCGGGCGCCGCCGCCACGTCGGAAGGAATGAGGGTCTTCCACAGCAATGTCTCGGCATGCAACAGCTCCGCGAAAAGCCCTCCATGCCAGCTCGCGATGGCGTCGCGCAGGCCCTCCAACAGCGCCTTGTTCTCCGCCGTCGCTTTCTTTTTCAGCTCCTGCCGCAGCCGCTCGGCCGACGCTTGCTGAAGAATGAGACCTGTGCCGTCCGCCGCGGCTACATGCGCGTTCTGACCCCACAGGTCCATCTCAGTGCCAATGTCTGCCTCGGACGACGGCAACAAGCGACGAACCGCGCGCACCAAACCGGGCTGCGCCAAGAACGTTGCCGAAAGCAACGTCAACAGCCCCTCTGCACGCTGCTCCGGTGTCCCTTCGTCCGACGTCGCCCCCCGCGAAGAACGTCCTTGCTCCCAAGGAGCAGCGTTCCAAGCTTTTGCGACCTGAGGCGCCCACCTTGCCTTGGGGCACGGCACAAGCGCCGCCAGTGGAGCCCCCTGCTTTTCCAAACAACGTGCCGTTGCAAGCCACGTTTGCTGCTCCGTTGCTGAGCCGTAGCAACCCAGGTCACCGAGCACCAGCACGCTGGTCTGACCATCCAGACGCTTACCCTCCGCCAGGTGGCCCCGCCGCTGCAAACACGCCGTGTGAGTAGGCGAGTCGAGCCTGCGCTCCTTCACCGCCGCAGGGCCGCAGACCTTCTTCAGGCGCTTCAGCACGTCCTGCTGGTCCGCCCAGATGGGCGCCAATCGCGGGCTTAGATCGCGCCACACCGCTACCGATGCCGGCCAGGTGGCTCGCACCAGCCGCGGAATGCGATGAGGAACGATGCCTCGGCCAATTAGCCGCACAAGCGCTGGAACATCCGGCGAACGGGCTTCACAACGCCGTTGAATCAGGCCGCGAATCACCGGCCAAAGCTTCGACCAGGGCGCCAAAGGCGGAGGCTTACCGGGGGCAAGCCACGACCTTCCAGGCCCCTCCAGGTCATCTTGGGTAAGCCCACCCCCCTTTGGCTTTTCGAGCTTTGTTGGCTCGAAAAACTCCATCGCTTCGAGGCGCAAGAAGGGCACCGGGTCTTCGTTGCGTTCGATGCCAGGTTGGATGGGTAGCTCCACCCGAGCAGGCGCTGTCGCCGCGCCTGTCGCCTTCGAGTCTTCCCGCTCCGGCGTCGTCGCAGAGGGCTTCTCATAACCCAAGTAGCGGGCCGCGACGTAGGTGTCGTCGGTCCCGAGACTATCCAACAACCGAACGATATCCGCTCGCCCGATCGCTGTTGTCACGCGGAGCGCTCCGGTGCGTGCTTCTTGAGGACGAACTTGGCAACCTTGTCGAGCAGTTTGAGCCGTTCGTCTTCGGCTGTGTGGCGTTTGGTCACCGCCTGAAGCAGGTCGATGTACTCGGCCAAGCCCGGCGCCAACAGATCTTGCCGTTTCATTTCCAGTCGGTCTTTTGCCAACAGCTCCGCAGCCAGGGTCAGCACGCTCTCCTGGCAATCCGGAGCGTGGTGACGCCCGCGGCTGATCAATCGCTCGATGAGCTGCGCGCGGTCGGCGGGTAGATCCAAGTGGAGCACCAGGCAGCGACGCAAGAACGCATCGGGCAGGGAGCGCTCTTCGTTGGTGGTGATCACAACCAAGGGAGGCTTGTCGCTGCTGAGCTTCACGGCCTCTTTGCGACCTGGAACCTCGAAACGACGGTGTCCCAGCGCGTCGAGCAAGCCGTTTGGCACGGACGGGTCGGCCTTGTCGATCTCGTCCACCAACACCACCACACCGTTCTCGTGGCTGCAGCCAGCGGCTGCCTCCGGAACGTGACAGCTCAGGTGCTTGGCTTGCGCGCAGGCGGAGGCCCAATCGAACGCCCACCAAAGCGGCCCTGGAGCCACAAACCGTTCGAGAGCTACGCGTGCCAGGGCCTCTTCTCTCACCACCGAGCCGAGCGCGCCAACCAACTGGGCCTCCGCCAGGCGCGCCACGGCGTCCACCTCGTACAGGAGATCCCTAGTTTCTGTGCGGGAATCGACCGCGCGAGAAACGAAGGCGCGTTTCAGCGCGAAGGCCGCGGCTCGCGCAAGCTGGCTTTTGCCCGTGCCCGGATCGCCGCGCAAAAGAAGGGGCCGTTCGGCCGCGAGAGCCGCATTGATGGCCAGGATGGACTCGCCCTCCACCACGTGCGCGGACGCTGGAAAGCCGCCTCCTTCGGGCAGATCGAGAAGCTCGCCGTCTTGGAGGGTGAGGTAGGTTTGGTCGGTGGACATGGATGCCTATTTTCGCAGAAGGATGGCTGCAATGTGCTTGGCCAAGGCCACCTCTTCTTCGGGTGAGCCTGGGGCGACGCGAACCAAACGCAAGTTGGGCAGGGCGTTGGAGAAGTCGGACTGGGCCAACTTCCAGATGTGGTCACTGGCCAGATCGTTGTCGAAGGCGACGTAGTAGGTGAAGCGATCCTCTTCGGCCGCCTCTTTCGCCGCAAAAGTCAGCTCGCCCCGGACCCAACCTCTGCGCTCTTCGAGAGTGCCGGCAGGCGCACCCATACGCAGCGCAAGACTCTCGATGAAGGCCTCTTCCATACGTTTCTCGGTGCGAAAGATGGCCGTGCGTGCCGCCGCCGGAACATGCACCAACGCCGCCCCCTGCGGAACGCTGCCATCGAGCGGCGCGAAGCGACACCCCCGGCCGTCCGCGCCCGCCATGACAACCTCCGCGGCGGTCAGGGTGTGAAAAGGAAGGTCGATCCAGTCGCGACCCTCAGCTACGGCCTTGATCTCCTCGCCGATCTTTTCCCAATCAACGGCGATGGGGAGAGCGCGGCACAGAATCTCGTGGGCGGCTGCGCGGTCCGCGAGCGATCCGTCGCGGAAAAGCGAGCTGTCTGCGTAGTTGAGCACTTGCGCCATCGCCTTGGCAGGTAGGTGCAACAGCGTGTGGGCCACCGCTTCGGGCTCATCTTCGGGCGATGTCAGCCCCATGTGCTTGACAAGCAGCGCCTTCACGACCGGACGCTTCTTGAGCACCTCGGCAATCTCGTGGATGACCTGCCGCAAACGCTCGCTCCGCACCCGATCCTGGGGACGCGGCGGCGCTTGTCCCTGACGTTCCCTTGCGCTGGATCCCTTTGCCTCCGCTTGCGGGAGCACCAGATTTTCGCGAAGAAACTTGATCAAACACTCGGCCGAAGCGCGAGCCGCGAAGGGCTTGAAGTGGTCGTCTTTGTCTTCGTTAGCGAAGTCCATCACCGCCTTCATGACCAGCATGTTCTCGATGCGATGCAGCCGTTGCATGGCACCGATCGCAGCAGCTTCCATCTCCAAGCCCAACACATGGCGCATGGTACTGGCCAGCTTGTTCCAAATGTCAGGATCTTGAATCACCTGGTCCCCCGTACCAATAGGCCCGACGTGAACCTTGAACGGCGGCTGCGCCGGCAGGCCCTTCACGTACTTGGTATTCAGCCGCCTGGCCTTCTTGCGACCCTCATCCGTCAGCTCTCGGACATCCTCCACCAACCATTGGCGCCGCCAAAGACGCTCCACCACGTCTTCGTAGTTGGGGCACTCTTGTCAAAGTCTGGATGGCTTGTAGGATCTTCCCCCTTCTCCAACAGCGAAATCAACCACTCCGCTTGCCGCTCGATGGGTACCGGCCGCTCCTTCAACCACGAGGCGCCCTCCACCGAAAACGACTCGGCCTTCTGCTTCCAAATGGGGTCCAGATTGTACGTGATGGTGGATGCCTGAAAGGTTTTTACCTCCTTTCCGTCGATCGTCTCCACCTGGGTCTTACCCGCGTCGTACTTCCACAAGGCATCGGCCACGATCACGTCGCCAAGCTCCACCCAGCCCGGCCGCCCAGCACAGACACCGCTCATGGCCAGCACGCGCGGCTGGTGCGCTTGAATCACCGCGACTCCCGCGTTGGCCGCGGCGACCCCTCCCATCTCCAACGTGCGCGTCACGGCGACACGCAGCGGCCCGCCACGTCCCTGAAAGTCTCGAAACGCAACCTCGAGCCCGGTCGGTCCGGGCTCCTTGACCCACTCGGAATTGGGTGCCGCACCGTCCGAGACATTCAGGACCGCGTCGTATTCGGGCTTGATCGCCGTGAGAATGAGAACGTCAACGGCCTCCCGGGTCGCCATGGCTTGCACCCTAAACCAAATCCGTATCGCTTGTCCACAAGCCCCAGGGGCCGCGTCCACACGCCGCCGCTCGCCCGCCCGACCCTCAATGCCCACCTTCCGCCCGGAACAACCGCGGAAACCCCGGATTGCGTGTCTTGTGAAACAACAACCACGCTTCATGTCTCGGACCTTCTTCGCCCGCAATGTCGCTCGCTTCGATGGAGGTCGGCTCATCGCTCGTGGCCTTCAACACCCCCGCCTCCAAGGCCGCTACGTAGGTCTCCAGCCACGCTTCCAGGCTGGCGTACTCTACTTTGCGGCTTGCGTCGTCGTGCCACTCTTGCACGAGCTGGCCCCTCTGACCGGTGAAGGAGCCGGCCATATCCACACACAACGAGCCTCCGGACACGTTTTGAAAAACTGGAATCCACCGCGGGTCCCACCAGCCGGCGCCTCCCCTGCCCGTGCTCTTGTAGGTGCCATCTTTCTGCATGCCCGTCTTCATCGCGTGGGTCTCGCGGACTTGCTGCAGCGAGCTCAGCCAGTAGCCCAGGTACAGACCGGGCGGCGCGTACACCCCGTTTGCGTTCGTTGTGACCCCGTCATGCCATTGATACAAGGCCTTCAGGCTGGCCGGCAGCGGTGCGCCGAAATAGGCCTCGAACTCGCTAATTTGCGCCTCCGATGCGCCGGGGCGCAGCCGCTCTCGCACCTTCGGCGCGCGCTCTTGCAGGGCCTTGTCGAGGCGCACAAGCAGGTTGGTTACCGATGGCACGCGGGCTTGCGGGGTGGCTTGCGTGGAGCCCGCTGGGGACGGCGTCGCTTCGTTTGCCTCCGACTTGCAGCCCGATGCCCAGGCGCTCACGGCCAGGCAGAACAGGGCTTTGACCAGCGGGACGCGGCGCATCCCTTCAACGTACACGCCGGCGGCCGTGGGTTCAATCGCTGGAGGCCGGACTGGGTTTGCGCTCCTCCCGCGCTCGACGCCGTCGGGTCCCGCTCGCTGACGTGGACTTTCCCCGCAAGCCTCGGGCGGCTTCGCAAGGGCCGTTCAGTTGCTGTCAGTTTTCGCCCGCTGGGCCCGTAGCAAAGAAGACGGCCCACGGGCGGCCTCGGTTCCAATCCGCGATCTCGAAATGGGTGACACTCGCCCCGAAGGGGTCCATCATGACTTTCCGAGCACAGCAGGAGCGGTAGACGTGTCGGAAACCGAAGATGATGAGGAGGGACCCGAGTCGCGCATCGACGACCGCTACGTCCTCGAAGAGCCCATCGGTAAGGGCGGGATGGGCGCCGTTTATCGTGGCTACGACGAACGCACAGGGCGCAACGTCGCCATCAAGATCCTGCACTCCTACCTCGCCCAGAAAGAGTCGGTCCGCTCGCGCTTTGAGCGCGAGGCACGCGCCACGGCCCGCCTTCGCGCGCCTCACACGGCCCGCGTGCTCGATGTCGGCACGTTACCCTCCGACGTGCCCTACTTCGTCATGGAATACGTCCGAGGCACGAACCTTCGGAGCCTCGTCGACAGCCTCGGACCGCTTCCGGTGGAAGACGCCTGTGGCTACATGATGCAGGCCTGCTCCGCCCTCGCCGAGGCCCACGCGCTCGGCATCGTTCATCGCGACATCAAGCCTTCCAACCTCGTCTTGACGCAGACACCCGGGGGGGAAACTTTGATCAAAGTGCTCGACTTTGGCGTCGCCAAGTTCGAGAGCCCGAACATCGCAGGCCCCAGCGTGCATCAAACGCAGGACGTCGTGCTCGGCTCCCTGCACTACATCGCGCCCGAGCAGCTCGCCTCGCCTTCCGCAGTGGATGCGCGCGCCGACATCTTCTCCGTGGGCGCGACGCTCTTTTTTTTACTCACCGGCGTGCCGCCGTTCGCGGGAAAGACAACCGGAGAAACCTACCACAACCTCAGCCGCGGTATCCGCCCCAAGCTGGCCGCGCTTCGCCCCGACGCTCCGCCCGACCTCGAAGGCGTCCTAACGAAATGCATGGCCGTCAAGAAGCACGAGCGCTTCGCCAACATGACGGATCTCGGTAGAAACCTCGTATTCTTCGCCGTTCCTGCTGCCGACGTCGGCTCCGGAAGCCCCGGCCTCCGCGAAACCGTTCGCTTCGACGAAAGGAAGTGATGGCCGTCGCCATCGGGAGAAACTTGTTGCATGAAAAGCAAGTCTTGCTTACCTTTGGCGGTTAGACAACCGTGGCAAAAAAAGCGCGTTCCGCCAGAGCGATCCTATCGAGCTTCTTCAAGGGGGAGACGCTGGGCGACAAATACCTGGTTGGGTCCGTGATTGGCCACGGAGGCATGGCTGTTGTCGTCGAGGCGCGACATGTCCTGCTCGACGAGCCGGTCGCCATCAAGATTCTTCGCGACGAGCTGGTTGACCAGACCGAGCTCATCGAACGGTTTCTGCGGGAGGCTCGCGCATCGGCAAAAATCAAGAACGAGCACGTGGTTCGGGTGACGGACGTGGCGCGCACCGACGACGGTACCCCGTACATGGTCATGGAGCACCTGGAAGGGGAAGATCTGTCGAAGGCGCTGAGCCGCACGGGGCCTCTTCCCCTTCGGGACGCCATCGAATACGTGCTGCAGGTTTGTGAGGGCCTGGCGGAGGCCCATGCCATCGGCATCTACCATCGCGATCTCAAGCCCGGAAACCTGTTCCTTACCAGGCGCCGAAACGGCGTCCCCGTCGTCAAGATCCTCGACTTTGGCATCTCGAAGTATGTGCGGGAGGACATGACCCATTCGTCAGAGTCCTTCGGCACGCCGAGCTACATGTCCCCGGAGCAGATCCAGTCCGCCAAACACGTCGACGGGCGCACGGACATCTGGGCCCTCGGCTGCGTGCTCTACAAGCTCTTGACGGGGGTTACGCCCTTTCGGTCCGAAGGCGACACGCACGTCACCCACTTCATCCTCACCGCCCCCGCGTTGCCGCCGAGCACGTTGCGGCCGGACATCCCGCTCAGCCTCGACAAGGCCGTCATGGGCTGCCTCGAAAAACACGTGGAGAAGCGCTTTTCCTCGGTCGTGGAGCTGATGGCCGCCCTCGAGTCGGCGCTCCACGATATACCTGCGGAGGCCGCCCAACCTTCCTCGGATGTCATGCGGCGACAAACTCCGGTGTCCGCCCGCGACGCCAAGACCATTGCCGGCCTGGGTCAGGCCATGAGCCCTCACGGCGTCGCCCCTGGGACACTACCTCAGACCGACGCGAGCTCCGCCTCCGCCTCGCAGACTCCACAAGAGCTGTCCCGAACGCCGCTTTCTGTTCTCGACGCGTCGCCAGTGTCTCAGACACACCCCATGCTTGGCTCGGAAGAGCCGCTCTCCTCCGCGGCTTCGTCGCAGCAACTCGACCCCGCTTCCTCCGGGAGAGAGTCGATCACGACGACCCTTGCCAGCATCAAGCCTACGGCCCGATCCCCCATGCCTATCGCTTTGATAGCCCTATTGCTCTTGCTCCTCCTCGCGGCGGTGCTCGCGGTTATGTGGAGCTTCCTCCACACGCCGAGCGCTGAGCCCGAGCTAATCCCCTTGCCTGCCTCTGCCTCACAAAAGCTTCCTCCTGCCGAGGAGACGCCATGAGCTCCACGACCTCTCTTCCAGACGGTGCCCCTCCCAGCTCCCCAACCAGCCTGCGCCCATCGGTTCGTCTAGGTACGACGGTGGGCGGACGGTATGTGGTCGGTTCTGTGATGCTCGACACCCGAGGCTTTGCATGCTTGCAAGTGCGCGACACGCACCTCGACGAGCGGGCCACGCTCACCATTCCGCGGGCAACCTCCGTGGAAGATCCGGCCTTCGCCGAGAGCTTTCTGCGCGAGGCCCGGCGCGTCCACCGCCTGCACAATGCCCATGTTTTGTCGGTCGTCGACGTCGGGTGTCTGCGCGATGGAACACCCTATGTGATAACAGACGCCCCCGAGGGAG
>CAYLJT010000244.1:0-10494 GCA_964383995.1 uncultured Polyangiaceae bacterium | reverse complement strand
ACGGTTGCGGCGGCACGCTGCTCTGCTCTTCGCCGATGGATTCGCCGAAGATCTCCGCGGGTCAGAGCTTCTCCTGTGGGTTGACCAGCGACGGTGGCGTAAAGTGCTGGGGCTACAACGCCTACGGTCAGCTCGGCAACGGTACCACGGCGCCGTCGTACGATCCGGTCCAGGTGTCGGGCATCAGCACGGCGGTCCAGGTCAGCAACGGCTCGCTCCACGCCTGCGCATTGGAGAGCAGCGGCACCATCAAGTGTTGGGGCTACAACGCCCACGGCGAGCTCGGCGACGCGAGCACGACCAACCGCACGACGCCTGTTGCGGTGTCTGGAATTTCTAACGCGCGCCAGATCTCCGCAGGGAAGTACCACACCTGCGCGACCCTGGCGGACTACACCGTCAAGTGCTGGGGCTACAACGTGAACAGCCAGCTCGGCGACGGCACCGTCACCCAGCGCACCAGCCCGGTCACCGCGACGGGTGTCCAGAACGCCGTCAGCATCGCGGCCGGCGGCAACCACACCTGTGTCAGCCTCTCCAACGGCACCGCTCGTTGTTGGGGGCTCGGCTCCAGTGGTCAGTTGGGCAACGGCGGAACAGGCACCCTCAGCACGTCCAATGGCGTGGTCGGGATCCTCAACGCGACCGGTGTCACCGCCAGCTCCGAGGCCGACTTCTCCTGCGCCTTGCTCGCGGATGGCACGGCCAAGTGCTGGGGCGCCAACGCCAATGGGCAGCTCGGTGACGGTACGACCACCCAACGCACGAGCCCGGTCCCTGTGAGCGGTCTCGCGTCGGCGACGTCCGTCAGCGCCGACGATGTGCACGCCTGCGCGCGCATCAGCAATGGCACCGTGAAGTGCTGGGGTTACAACGCGACCGGCGCCCTCGGCGACGGCACCGCGCTGCAGAAGACGTCTCCGGTCGCCATGACCGGGATCTCCACGGCGATCGCGGTGGGCACGGGCTACCGACACACCTGCGTCATGCTCAGTGACGGCAGCGCCAAGTGCACCGGTCAGAACAACTATGGTCAGCTCGGTGATCAGACCACCCTCGACCAGACCTCGCCGGTCGCGGTGGTCGGTCTACCCTGCAGCGCCGGCACCTCCAACGACTGTACGCCTGGCTGCGTGCCCACCACCTGCCAGGCCGCAGGCACCACGGGCACCATCGCTGATGGCTGCGGCGGCACGCTCTACTGCGGCCCCGCGTCCGAGGCGAAGCTCGCCACCGGTCAGAACTTCTCCTGCGCCGTCCGCAGCGACGGCACGGTCAAGTGCTGGGGCTACAACGCGAACGGTCAGCTCGGCGACGGCACCACCACCCAACGCACGACCCCGGTCGTGGTGAGCGGTCTCAGCAACGCGGTCTCCGTGGCGACCGGTGCCCAGCACGCCTGTGCGGTGCTCAGCGACGGCACGGCCAAGTGCTGGGGCTACAACGGTTATGGCCAGTTGGGCGACGCCACGACCACCCAACGCACGACGCCTGTCGCGGTCAGTGGTCTCACCGGCGCCGTCGGCATCACCGCAGGCCGCTATTTCACCTGCGCGCGCATCTCCGACGGCACGGCGAAGTGCTGGGGCTACAACGGTTATGGCCAGTTGGGCGACAACACGACCACGCAACGCACCACGCCTGTCTCGGTCATCGGCCTCTCCGGCGCTGTCGCCTTGAGCGGCGGCGGCAACCATACCTGCGCTGTGCGCTCGAACGGCCTCGTCCGCTGCTGGGGCAACAACGCCAGCAGCCAGCTCGGGAACGGTACGACGACCAGCTACACCCAGGTGTCCGTCCCCTCCATCACGAACGCCATCGGCGTCACCGCGGCCCGCGAAGGCGACTGGTCTTGCGCCGTGCTCGCTGACGGAACCGCGCGCTGCTGGGGTGTCAACACCAACGGTCAGCTCGGCGACGCCACCACCACCAACCGCACCTTCCCCGTCGCGGTCACGGGCCTCGCGGGCGCTACGGAGATCCACGCCGGATACCGGAACACCTGCGCCATCGCCGCGGGAGGTAGCTACTGCTGGGGCATCAACTCGAGCGGTGAAATCGGCGACGGCACCACCACCCAACGCACCTCACCCACGCTCGTTCCAGGTGTGTCCGGCGCCATCGATCTGACCGCCGGCTACCAGAACAGCTGCGCCCTGCTCTCCGACGGCACCGGCCGCTGCTGGGGCGCCAACGCCAACGGTCAGCTCGGCGACGGTACCACCGTGGCGAAGCTGTCTCCCGTCGTCGTCTCCAACCTACCTTGACACCCCGACACCCGGTTGGGCTTGATGGACCAGCTCGTAGCGTCGGGACCGCCGCCGGAGAGCGCGCCCACCGTGCTCGCTCTTGTCTGGCACGTTGCGTCCTGGCCATCCGAGCCGATCCGAGCCGATCCTTGACGCGGCAGATGAGCGGTGTTCGATGCCGCGCAAACGCCCAAACAATTGAATGCGCTCGATCCCCTGTCCACAAAGTCACGCGCGGTTAAGCTCCGTCACGCCCCCCAAATGAGCGTGTAACTTTTGTTTGAGGGATTTGGGGGAACGGAGGTGCCCGGACACATCCCATGCCCCCGCGCGGGAATGTGCACGCGCTCCCGCGTAATCGCCGGCCGCCCAGCCCGTGGGTGTCAAAGCTCGCGAAGTTACGGCGCAGCTTGGCCCTTGACGACCCTCCGCGGACTTGCCCGAGAGGACGGCCCTCTGAAGTCGTACCCCGAAGTCCCTCCATTCTTGCGCTCTCGCTCACCCAAGTGCCTTTCGACACAGCAGGACACAGCGGTTGTCATAGGTCGTCTCTGACAGTCGTCTCTGACCTTGCCTATGACAATGGCCCGATACGGACACTCTCGTCCGCGAACCTGCCTACAGAGTTCAGTCCTTGGTGAAGCGGCGCGATCGAACTGACTTCAAACAAGTTTATCGCGTGGGCCAATCAGCACGGGACCCTTCGGGCAGCGATGGCACTCTCGGGTACAACCCTTGCCGAGAGGACTGCGTATTGTGTGGTGAAGCAACTTCAGAAAGGCGCGATCATGAACATCACGTTGAAGCAGAGGCTCTCATGCCTTCTTGTCCAGCGAACCATTCGAATCGTCGGCCTCGTTTTGGCCACTGGTTGCGGTGGGTGTGATGACCCTCCCGTTGCAGCCGACGCTGGGGTCGTTGGTTCTCTCAATGCGGGGTCGGCGAGCTCGGGGGCGAGCAGCTGCATCGGCCACTGGATTGTCCCGGTAAGCTTCAAAGGTCCCATGAACGTTTGCGCGCATGCCTCAGACGACACGGCTTGCCGTCGTCAATGCGACCAAACAAACATCCCGCGTACCGAAGCATGCGTAGCCGCGGGGAAAGTTCTCTGGGAGAGCGAATCCTTCACGGTTCCTGCGCTGCCCGGATGCGGTTCTGCTTCGTCGCTGAAGGTAGAGATTCGAGCAGACAACCATTCCGACAGTTGTGGTGTTGCGCGTGTCATCGCCGAGGTAGTCGATGCGAAAGGAACCTCAATTCAGAAAGGTTTAGTTTCGGTGGACCGATGTAAGGGTGACAAGGAGTATACAGTCGACATCTATGGAGTCGAAGTCGGGACAGGAAGCTACAAACTGCGCCTGAGCAGCGAACAGGCTGGTGACTGGATACTCATCGTTCGCAACGCATCCGCGACGGTGCTCTACAATGACTAGGACCTCAGAAGCGGACAACGTAGGCAACGATCGAGCTGCCGCCAATACGTCGAAAGACAGAGTATTCTTCGTTCACGGCCGAAACATACGAGCCGCGAATGCGGTGAAAGATCTCCTTGTGAGCTTTGGCTTGGATGTGAGGACCTTCGACAACGTTCAAGGTCAACGCATTGACGAGAAGCTCACACTGGCAATTGAGGAATCGATAGCAGTCGTTGTTCTATTTACTCCCGACGACATCGTGACGCTGCGCCGCTCGATGCGTCAAGATCAAGACAAGGATACCTGGTGGTACCAGGCGCGTCAGAACGTTGTTTTCGAGGCCGGAATGGCAATGGGGCTCTACGGAAAGGATAAGCAGAAGAGGATCATTCTCATTCAGATTGGGCCGGACAACATCCTCCCGTCCGACCTCAAGGGGTTCTACCCGTGCCGCCTAAGAAACAACGACCGCTCACAGAACAATCTCCGAGACCTTCTTGTGGCGGCCGGTTGCACGCTCTCGCCGACTTCGTCCAAGCAAGACACGGTTGTGATTCCACAAGTCACGGTAGGGGCGCCAAGTTGGCCCTGGCCGCGACTTCTCATGTGGGGAGGCTGGATCCTGTCCTTTCTTCTGGTCATCTTATTTCTCATCTTCACCGTCATCGGCAACAGTAGTCCATTGCCTCCATATTCGATATCGTCACCCGAACAGAAGGAGCTTCAGTCAGGCGACTTAGATATTTTCTACTTCGATCTTCGCGGGTGGGTGTGTGCTGCTGAACATACACCGGAACTGAAGGTATCTATCGACGTTGAGCTAAGATCCGGCGCCGGAACGCTCAGAATAGTCGGCGATGGAGAAATGTACGACACGAAGACGACTGCGCTCACTCCCGGGAGAAAGACTTACACGCACACGCTGCGGGTCGGAACGCCGCGAAGCCTGCACTTCAAGGTTGATGACCAAGGACACGTGGCCCTTGCCGGTACCGCGGGCGACGTGAAAGTTCGCCTAGACTGTCCAAGCAAGGCTGAAATATCGAGGACCCTACTACTTGCTCCGTCCGCCACCGCACCTCCCGTCGGCCAGATTCCTTCAGCAACGGTAACCGTCGACGAAGACACCAAATGCCGACCGGGAACTGTAGGTGTCGTCGGCGGCACGTTCCGGATGGGATCGCCGGCTGGTACGGGATATTCAGACGAGCAGCCCCTTCAAACAATCGCTCTGGAGACCTTCTGCCTTGGGTTGACTGAGGTTACGGTGGCTGAATTCCAGCGTTGTGGAATTGAGCCCCGCGGCTCCCTCAGGTGTACGCGCACAATGCTCCCCCCGATGCAAAAGATTGGCGAGTGCAACCACGAGGACCGACCGAAACATCCGAGGAACTGTGTTACTTGGAGCCAAGCCGATGAATATTGTCGATGGGCGGGAGGCAGATTGCCCTCGGAAGCGGAGTGGGAGTACGCTGCTAGATCGACTGAGCTGCGGGAATTTCCGTGGGGCACGAGGGATATGGATCCGTCGCTTGCAAACGCGTGTAACCGCGGGCCGTTCTGAACGGTCCCTGTGGGAGGTTTTCCAGCTGGCGCGAGCCCCTTTGGCGCTCTGGATATGGCGGGAAACGTGGCGGAGTGGGTCGATGGTTGGTATGAAGACCGCGGTCAGATGAAGGCCAGTTCGAAGCAGACCATCACACCGAAAATGCGCGTGGCCCGTGGTGGCGACTGGCTGTCGTGCAATGACGACCTCAGAGCGGCTCGACGGTGGGCAATGTTCGACGGGAACTCGCACACGGTCGTTGGATTTCGATGCGCGTGGCCAACGGACAACACGTCGAGTAGCACAGACTGACGAAGGCGATCGCCAGCGTGTTGGCGACAACGTATCAAAAGACCGCGGCGCTATGGCAACTCTTCGCGAGGATCACGACGAACTTGTCAATGTCAGTACGGGTCTATTTGTCCTTGGGGCCGTGACCGCGGGCGGCCCGTGCCGCCAAACTGTCTGGCTGCGCGGCGTGCGTCGACGACGACGCGGTTCCAACCTACCCTGACACACGGCCTACTGTGCGAGGAGGGTAACCCCCTCCCGCACGGCGAACGCGAAGGCGTCCACGCCGTCGAAGGTCGACGCTCCAATCACGTAGTTACGCGCGGTGGCGTCGGCGGCGGATAGGGTCAGGAGCTGACCTTCCACCGCGTAGCCCAAACACCCTCCGTCTTCGGTCAACACGTAGCGCCGCGTGTTGGTGGCCGGAAAGTCCGCGCGCACGCCGCTTTCGGGGCGGATGAGCTGGAGCGACATGCCATCGATGCGGTCGCTGCCCGGCAGGGGAGGTGCCCAGGGTGGGAGGTTCACGGCGAAGTCGCTGCCGAAGTGCAGCACGGTGCCCCCCGCTTCCACCACGAAGGCCCGGTACACCTCGCCAATCGGTCTACCCAAGCGGTTCCAGAACTGACCCTCGCCGGACACAAACGCATAGCCCTCCGCGGCGTCGCGCATGGGTAGCAGGAGGCCCCCCGACGACGTGACATGCAGCTCGTTCACGTTGCTGTCGAAGCCCTCCGACACCGCTACGGCGGCGTAGCGCTCGTAGCCTGCGGGGTAGCTGAGGGTCCGGCGCTCCGCGGCGCCCGAGGCGAGGTCGACGACGACGAAGCCGAGGGGCGCGCTGGTCGAGAGCAGCGCCTTGCCGGAAGGTAGGATCTCGAAGGGGCGGGTGACGTCCGAGGGTAGGGAGATGGTGCGCGTTGTCTCGGACGTCTCGACCACCAACCCGGGACCTTCGGCGTAGAAGCCCACGAGCGCCCCCTGAACGGCGTCGAGGCCGTAGGCCCCGGACGCGCGAACAGGAGCGCGCTCACCCGAGCAGGGGTCGAGCCAAGCCGCCGGTCGCTCGGGGAGGAGCGTCTCGTCGGTGACCGGGATCCGCCCGACCGGATCCGGGTCGCCGATGGGTAGGAGCCCCTCCGCCGTGACAAGCTCCCGCCCGGTCACATCGACGACGTGCGTGACGATGCTGTCTCCCAGACGCGCGCCGAGCGCGAAGATGCCCCGATCGTTGCCGAACAGGCGCAGGTCGTTTCCGAAGTTCGCGTCGGGCATCTCCCAGGTCAAGCGGGCTCGGAGCTCCTGGCTGGATCGATCGAGGACCACGAGCTCCAAAAGCGCCCGCTCCGCGCCGTCGCGGGAGGCGAACGCCGCGACCGCCGCGAAGACGCCTCGGGAGGTGACCACGCCGTGGTGGCTGGACAGGCCCTCGCGCGGCTCGTCTGGGAACAGCTCCGTGATCGAGGCAGCCTCGTTGCCCCGCGCGAGCCAGACCGCGAAGTCGGCGAGGGCCGTAACCGCCGCGCCATCCAAGCTGGGCGCCTGACCGCAGGCTTCGCCGGGCGGGCCGAAATGGGCCGTTCTCGCAGGCAAATCGGCGATGCATGCGAGCAGCTGCGGGGGCTGTGGCTGTGGCCGGGGCTCCTCGTCGAGGCTCGTGCGCGCCCCGCAGGCCGTCAACAAGAGCGCGCACCACGGCCAACGCCAACGCATGGGACATCGGAGCATGGGCCGCGGGCGCTGCGCCAGCGCATCGATTCACACGATCAGCGCGCCGGGAAATCGGCCGGGCGCGCCGCGCGCAGCGAATTACGCCCTGCTTATCTCGACAGCCGCGCGGATCGGCGTTAGGCCCTAGGGGTGAGTGGCCCGAGCGAGCCCCCTAGCGAGCCCCCTTGCGAGCCCCCCTGCGAGCGTCCGCCGGACTCGGTCAACCGTCGGTCCGCAGAGCGGTTCGACGTGATGTGGGCGGTGGATTGCACCACCGAAGAGACGTTTCTCTACGCCTCCATCGGCAACATCTCCGCCCTCGGCATCTTCATCCGCACGACGAGCCCGCTCGCCGTAGGCACGCGCCTCACGCTGCGCTTCTCGCCCTCGCCCGCACAGGAATCGTTTGTGCTCCAAGGAATCGTGCAGTGGCTCAACGAGAGCTCCGCCGCGCGCTCCACGCTCAACCCGGGGATGGGCGTTCGCTTCGTGGATCTGTCGCCCGAAGATCGCGAGCGCATCGTCGACGTGGTCCACAGCATCGCGTACCTGCGCGAAGACCCGCTGGCGAGCGCCTAGCTGCGGCCCAACGCGTTGCGCGGCAGCCGTCGACGTTGGCCCGCGCTACGGCTTCGGCAGCGGGAAGCGGCGCACGTAGATGCCCGCGTGCTCGGGGCTCGCGTCCTGCCAACCGATGGCCACCCAACCGCCGCCGCCGAGGGCCACCGCGGGCAGCGTGCGCGGCCCGGAGACGCCCGGCAACGTCGCGATGAACTCTTCGTTTTGGCCGTTGACGCTGTTGTAGAGGAAGCCGCCGTCGGCGCCCAAGAAGCGGGCGGCGATCTCGCCGTTGCTCGTCTCCCAAGCCACAGCGTACACGGAGCCGAAGGCGCCGATCGCGGGGTGCGCCTGCTCGCCGTCGAGCACGACGTGCAGCGCGCCGTCTTGGTCGCCCGCGAGCGCGACGCCGCTCTTGTCGAAGCGCTGAAAGAAAATGTCCCCGGCGCTGCGCCAGGTCACCGCGTAGCGGCCATCCGAAAGCGCCGCGATATCCGGCTGATCTTGCGCGCCCGAGGTGGCCGCGTTGACCTTCGTCTCGTTGCCCACGATGCCCGCCGTATCGACGGTCTTCGTGAAGATACCGTCGCCGTCGCCGACCCCCGAGCCCTGGTACACCACCACGAATCCGGTCTGACTCCCCGCGACACGGGCCGCCGAGCCGCTCGTCGAGATCACGATGTCGGTGCCCGCCGGGAGCAGTTGCCAAGGCGGATTTGCGCCCGTCATTTGCTGAAAAATGCGCGCGTGCACCTGACCCGCTTCGGTCCACGCGGCGAGCGCGAAGCCGTTGGGCCCGCCCGCGACGTCCGGGTCGGACACCGAGGTGTTCGAGGTGTTGAGCTGCGCCGCGGCCGGATCCGCGCCCTGCTTGTCGCGGCAACCGACCTTGTTTTGCGGGCTCAAAAACACGTCGTTCTTGGCGCCGGTGGCCTCGTCGCTGATGTAGACCACGGCCGTCGTATCGCTCGAAATCGGCGACACCGAAGCGTCCATTTGCTTGCGCGCGCCGCCCGCGCCACCGGTGTTCGAGCAGAGCAGGGGGATCTTCAACGGTTGATCGAGGGGTGAGCCGTTGCCGATCGAATAGAGCTGCTGGTTGAGCACGCGGATCGCGACGTCGGAGCCGCCCACGGCGCCGTTCGTGTCGGTGTACGCGGCCCGCAGACCGTTCGCGATCTCGGTGTCGCCGGGGCAAAACGCCATCGCCAAGCGCGACGTCGTGCCCACGGGAGGCGCCGTACCGGTGGCCTTGTGCGAGACCGGAATTTCCCGCGCCACGCAGTCGGGCTGGCACACCTCATCGTCGGTAATCGCGCCGCAGGTCGGCGAGGTCGCGCAGGCCGTCAAGCCCACGCCGCACTCGCATTGCTCGCCCGCTTGCAGCAAGCCGTCGGCGCAACAGGCGGGGGGATTGAAGCGCTGCAGCTTGATGGAGACGTCGAGCGGATCTTGATCGACCTTGGCCGTCGCGCAGCCCTCGCCGAGCACCCCCGACGCGTCTTCGGCCACCACAGAGAAGGTCTTCACCGCGCCGTCTTTGTCGAGCTCGATGGTCTTGCACCAGCCGTTGTTCGCGCAGCCCGTTCGTTCGAGCTCAAACGTTTGTGCGTCCGCCGGCACCTCGACGTGCCCCGTCGTCAGGCACTCCGCGGTCGACACCGAGAGGTGCATCGCCGTCGCCTGGTCGACGATGCCTTGCGTGTCGCGCAGCACGAGGCCGATGGAGGACACGTTGGCGTCGCCGCAGGCGAACGCGGGGACAAGGCCAGGGAGCAGGGCGACGGGGCCCGCGAGCCAGCGGAGCTTCGGCATGGCGCGCAGTCTATCGCGGGTCGGGGGCGATGGAACAGTCACAACCGTTGGATTTCTGGCCGCGCTTTGAGTAGACACGGCCCCCAATCGAGCCTTTCGGCACACGAAGCTATTACGGAGCGAAGCATGAGCGGCCATTCCAAGTGGGCCACGATCAAGCACAAGAAAGCGGCCACGGACGCCAAGCGCGGCAAGCTCTTCACGAAGCTCATCAAAGAGCTGACCGTCGCCGCCCGCATGGGCGGTGGCGACGTGAGCGGCAACCCGCGGCTGCGCAAGGCCGTCTCCGAGGCCAAGGGCCAGGCGATGCCGATGGACACCATCAAGCGCGCCATCGGCCGCGGCACGGGCGAGCTCGAGGGCGCCCAATACGAAGAGATCCTCTACGAAGGTACGGGCCCCGGCGGCACGTTGTTCGTGGCCGAGGTGCTGACCGACAACCGCAACCGCACGGTCGCCGAGATCCGCAAGGTGTTCGAGAAGAACAACGGCGTGCTTTCTTCTGCGGGCGCGGCCCTCTGGGCCTTCGATCGCAAGGGTCAAATCACCATCGCCAAGGACGCGGCCACGGAAGACCAGCTCATGGAAATCGCCGTGGGCGCGGGGGCCGACGACTACGCCGACGTCGGCGACGAGTGGCTCGTCACCACACCTCCCACCGAGCTCGACGTCGTCGGCAAGGCCCTGGAAGAGGCCAAAATCGCCACGAAATCGAGCAACTTGGCCTACCTTCCCAAGGCCAAGAAGTCGGTCGTGGGTCGCGACGCCGAGGTCTGCTTGCAGCTGGCAGACGCCCTCGACGATCACGACGACGTGCAGAACGTGTTCGCCGACTTCGATGTCTCCGACGAAGAGATGAACCGTATAGCCGGCTAAATTTTCGTGTAGCTTCGCGCGCCGATGAGCCGCG
>CAYLJT010000243.1:0-10497 GCA_964383995.1 uncultured Polyangiaceae bacterium | reverse complement strand
TGCAACCTTGACTGTTCGGCGAGCGCCTGTGGCGATGGCATTGTCAACGAGACAGCCGGCGAGAGCTGCGACGACTCCAACAGCGCGGGGGGCGATGGTTGCAGCCCCGAATGTGTGGGTCAATGCGTCTCGCCCGACCTGACCACGTTGTTCAACGCGAATGTCTCGGCCAACAGCGCGATGTTCGACATCATCGCCACGAACGAGGTGACGATCAGCGCCTTCGATCTGAACATCGACGCTGGGACGCACACCATCGACATCTGGGCGAAGAACGGCAGCTACATGGGCAGCGAGGCCAACGGCGCCGCCTGGACGCTGATCGCCTCGGTGTCCGGCGTGGTCGGAGCGGGCGTGAACAACCCGACGCCCGTCGCCCTGCCCCAGCCCTTGCTCATCGCCGCGGGGCAAACGATGGGCATCTACACGGGCGTCGCGTCCGCCGCTCTGGGCGCTGGCGCAATGAACTACACCCAAGGCGTGCAGGAAGGAGCCATCACTGCCTCCGACGCGAACATCGCGATCACCGAAGGAATCGGTCTCAGCTACCCGTTCGGCACCAGCTACAGCCCGCGCATCTGGAACGGGACGGTCCACTACACAACCAGCCTGACGACGTCGTTCGCCAGCGACGGCTCGGTCAGCAGCGCCAACGGCGGCGGGAACATGTTCGACGTGACTGCGAGCACGCAGGTCACCATCGACGGCGTCGCGATGAACCTCAAGGACAACGTCACGACCGACGTCGAGGTCTACTATCTGCCAGGCGGGTTCGTCGGCCACGAGACCGACGCCTCCGCGTGGACGCTCGCGGGCACGGCGCTCGGCGTCGTGTCGGCGGGCCTGGACAAGCCGACGTACGTGCCGCTGAGCCTCGAGATCTCGATCCCCGCGGGCGCCACCTACGGGCTCTACGTGACCACAACGTCGAACGGCATCAGGCTGACGACTGGCACGTTGGAGGGCGCGGTCTACAAGCAAGACGCGAACCTGGTTTTGTACGAAGGCGTGACGATCGGCGGTCTCTTCTCTTCATCCGTCCCGCCCAAGTCACCTCGCGTCTGGGACGGAACACTCTCCTACAGCATCTGTAACTGACTCCATCGGGGTCGGTGCAGGCCCACATAGGGGGGTCCTCGGCTGGGTGCGCGCGCGGGCGCTTCGAGAACATCCAGCGCGAACGAACGGCAGAAGCTGTCATCGAAACATCGCGCAAGACGATGTTTCGATGATTATCAAGATGCTTGCGCCGGGGGACGGAACGAGCACCTGAGTCGGCGGTGCGGATGGGAAAAACGGGCGGCAAGAATATCTCATGCGGTCCGGGGATGCTCCATGGCATGGCCGGGCGCATCTTCATCGATGACGGTGCGAACGAAACGTGCCCGGCCGCCGGGTGAAGGGCGTCAGGGACCGCGGAAATAGAAGCCCAGCGCGTCGACGTTCTCGCCGCTCCTGCCGATGAATCCGAAGAGGTGTTCGTCCGAGTAGGTGCCCGACGAGCACGTCCCCGTGTGCTCCCCGCCCGAAAGGGTGTTTCCTTTGTCCGTCACGAGCTTGAGGTAGAAAATCCGGTCCTTGCCGTTGTGCTTCTTGTAGCAGCGCTCATACGTGATCACCCGCTCGTTCGCAGCGAGCGAGAGCGTGCGCTCCGACCCGCCGGAGCCGCCGTGGGAGATCGTCTTCCCGTCTGAGTATGTCAGCCCTACCGCGTCGACCCGCGCGCCGGAACGGAGGATGACCGCAGTCACACGTCGCGGCGTGCGGCGGTACAGGTCGACCTTCATCTGACCGAAATCGTCGAAGGCTCCGCCGCCCGACCCGCCGGCCGCGTCCACCCGCACATAGGGGAGACGGTCGCTCGAGTTGGCGACCCACTGCCCCTCGATGCTGAGATCCTGGTAGTTCACCCACACGTCGATGTCCGGGCTGAGCTTCGCGAGCTCGGTCTTCAGCTTGTCCGCTTCGTACGGGTTGACGGGGACGGCGAAGGTGCCGCCGTACCGTGAGCACACGCTGTTTCCGGAGGCGAACGGCTGCTTTTCGATGGCAATCTTCCACGTGTTGGTCGTCTGGTTGAGACAGGCGAAGTAGCGCTGGCCGTCGCACGAGACGTCATTGAAGCGGCCATCGTGCTCCGCGACGGCGCAGTCTCCGTCGCCGCTCGGCTCGCTCGACCGAAAGCTCCAAACGAGGTCCTGCGGCTTGAGAAACGGATACTTGGTGTTGGAGCCCTCGCCGTTGAAGTTGAACAGCTCGAAGATGTTGAGCCCGGCTTGCATGTAGCCCTCGTACGAAGAGGGCGTGAGCGCGTTGACGTCATCACCGCTCCCCACCCCGTTCCAGGTCCGGCCGTCGTGGACCCGCTGCATGTCCCACACGCCGTCTTCCTTCTTCGTCTTGCAGTCGGCCGCGTCCTTAGGGTGGGTGAACTTGTAGGCCGTCTTGGTCGTCTGGGGCGAGATGCTCGTGTCGACGAGCTTGAACCCGGTGAAGACGAGCTTGTTCCACCCATTGTCCGACGGGCACCCATGCTTCGGCTCGGGCGTCACGATGACAATGAGGTTCTTCCCTCTCTCGAGGATCTCCTGCTTCGTGATGCTTGAGGGGTTGAGGGTCTGGCACCCTGTGCTCAGGCCCGCGATCTCGGGGGTGTAGATCCGCGCGCCGATCGCCCCCTCGAGCTGGTTCTCGAGCTTCGACCACTTGCCGTCGATGGCTGAGCCCGTCACCTCCAGCTTGAGCATGACGACGGCCTCGGGGTGCTCGTCAAGGAAGTCGCGGATCTCGTCGAGACCCTTGCGAAAGGTCTTGTCGGAGGCGCCGCAGGCGCCGTGGCAGAGCTTCATCTCGCCGGCGGACCAATAGATATCGTAGGTGAGCTCGATGGCGCCGCTCTCGAGCTGATCCTGCGGCTTACGCTTCTGGTTCGGATCGGTGGTGTAGCCCCAGTCTCGCGCGTTGAACGAGTTGTGCGTGCCTACCCAAAACGTGTTGTGGAAGGGCGTCGCGAAGTCGATCTGATTCTGGATCTTCAACGCCCGCTTGCCCCACTCGACCCCCGTGTCGGCGCGAGACGCCGAGGGGCCAATGACCAGGATCAGCACGCTGAGGATGATGATCCGATGGAGTCGAGCGTTTGTGGTGGGATGGCGTCGCATTCGTCTCTCCTGTCTCGCCCGCAGGCGCCGCCGCAGCGGAGGTTTCTGACGTTCGTGGAATTTGCAGCCCCAATTCTTCGGCGTAGGTCCGGCAAGACTTCTGAATGGCGGTACTAGTGCCGCGACTCCATCGAAAGGATGGGTGCTTCGCACCGGCGGCTTCGCCGCCCATCGCGGCACTAGCTCTGCCTCGTTGGGCTTCGCCCAAACCCAAATTCGCTTCGCGAATTTCTAGTACGTCGATTCTACGGAGCCTGCGTAACTCGCCCATCGCTTCAACGGAATCGACGTACTAGCGCCGCCCGTCAGAAGTGCTGCCATGGTGAGCCTTGGGTTGGGCGCCCGCTCAGCTCGCCGCGCTCTCCGTGCGCGCACCGTGGGCCACCGTTGCGACGTCCTCTTCCAGCATCGCCATGATCCGGGAGTCCTCGACGGACACCCCGCGCAGCGGGACGTGGGCCTCGACATCCTTGTCGGAGCTCAGTCCGACAAAAGCTTCCATCGATGGGTAGCGCACGAGCTGCACGATATCCCAGTGCTCCGCCTCGGGACCGATGAGCAGCGAGCCCCCACTGCCCAGGAAGATCCGCCGAATGCCGTACCGATCGAGGAAGGTATCCATCTCTGCGATGTATTGAAGGAAGAGCGCGCGACTGCTGGTCTCTTTATTGGGCTTGAGCTGCGGAAATTGGCTGTAGTCCGGCTTGTCCCGCAGGCGGAAGAGGTTGAGCATCACGAACCCGCCCTCCTTCGGCAGGCGCTGGATGGTGGCGTTGATCGAGTCTTGGGTCGGCTGAAGGTACATGAGCTCTCCTTGTGCCAAGCGTTCGCCGCGACGCTAACGGTCAGCTACCGATGCGCGAAGACCGAGATGCTGCGAGGCGGTAGCAGCGTCCTGCCACCTCGCGTCAGCGTTCAGCCGAGAGCCAGGGTCACCCCGAACATCCCCTGAGCCATTTCCCGCATCATCTCGATGATCGCCCGACCCCGCGGCGTTTTGCTGGTGGCCTCCGGGATCAAGAGCCAGACGGCGCTCTGGCGGCCGACCCGCTCCGGGAGCACGGTCTCCAGGCGTCCCCCCGGGATGACATCGCGGGAGAGCTCGTCATCGGGCAGCAACGCGATGCCTTGACCCGCTGCGACGAGCGTACGAACGAGCAGCGGATCGCTGGAGAGGAACCACGGCGAAACAGGCAAGCTGCCCCCATCTTGCAGCGGCCAGCTGCGGCCATCCTCGTCCGGGCAAATCCACGAAAGCAGGTCGTGCTGCCCAAGCTCCTCCACCGTCGTGGGCCGGCCGCGCGCCGAAAGGTAGGCGGCCGACGCCATGGGCACCTCGCAAAAGCGGCGCAGTGCGACGGTGCGAAACGGCCCGTCGGGCTTCGCGTGCCCGAAGTGGACGACCAGATCGATGTCGGGGCAGAGATCTCGGATCGGATCTCGGGTCAGCTCGGACCACTGCACGAGGTCAGGGTAGCGGTGTCGAACGGCGCTCACGAAGACCCCGATGATCTCCCTCGGAAAGCCGACCGACGAGCGAACGCGGAGCTCTCCGACGACCTCTTGTTGCGACGCGATGGTCTCCCGGCGCAGGGCATCCGCGTCCGCCAGCAGCGCGCGGGCACGGTCCGCGAAGCGGAGCCCGGCCTCGGTCGCCTGGATACCGCGATGGCTGGACACCAAGAGAGACACCCCCAGATCCTGCTCCAGTGCCGTCACCCGTAGCCTCAACGTCGCGTGCGGAATCCCGGTGGCCTTGCTTGCTCCGAGGAACGAGCCATGGTCCAGGACGTCGAGCAGTGCACGAAGAGCGTCGAGTCTCACAGGTTTCCCAACTGCCGCGCAGGTACGGCTTCCGTTCGCAGCATAGGGAAAATAAGCGCCAAACGCGAGCCGAGGAAGACAAAACAGTTTGAACACCAAGGATTGTGGCCGCGATGAGCGATAAAGAATACGCGTTGTCATTGCGGCTAGGCCTCCGCTTCCACGCCTAACCACCGACGCACCAGCGAGCCCGCCGCACGGGCAAGCCGCCGCATCTGGGTCGTAGGTACGCCGCAGCAGCGTCGCCCAAGCGAGCGTGCGGCTCCGCGTGCGTGAGCCTTGCCACGCTCGAAGGCCCTCGTCATTGCCATTCTGCTCGCGGTCGTGGCTCCTGTGGTGACGGCTCGTGCGGCGACGGCGAGGATTGCTGGGGCTGTCCCTCGGATTGCGGCTCCTGCTCGTATTGCGGTGACGGCGCCTGTAACGACGGCGAAGACTGCTCGGTGTGCAGCTCCGACTGCGGTACTTGCGATTACTGTGGGGATGGTAGCTGCGGCAGCGAGGATTGCTCGAGCTGCGCGTCGGACTGCGGCTCTTGTGCCTATTGCGGTGACGGCGCCTGTGACGACGGCGAAGACTGCTCGGTGTGCAGGTACGATTGCGGTGATTGTGGTGGCGGTGCAGGTGGCCAGTCGGGACAAGGTGGTCAATCCGGCGGCGGCGGCCCAGGTGGACAGGGTGGGCAGGCGGGTGTTGGCGGCGCTGCCGGGGCCGGAGGTGGCCCGGGCGGTCAGGGCGGCACAGGAGGCAGCGGCGCGGGCGCGGGCTCAGGCGGTGGCGATACGCCCTGTGGTGGAGAGGCCCCGGCGTGCTCAGGCACATGCCCGGACAATGGTATTTGCGAAGAGCTGTTCGTAGGCGTGGAGTCCGCCGGTTGCGGTTGCTGGACGCCGTCATCGTCGCCCTGCGGCTGGTCCGGATCTCCTCCCGCGTGTGGCGGAGATTGCCCCGAGGGGACGAGCTGCACGCAGAGCGGCGAAGACTGTCTCTGTCAGTGAGGCGCCCGCCAAAAGCAGTTTCGAAAGGCACATTCGGATTCGGTTTATGGAAGCTCCCTGAAACGCGTTCCGGACGACGGCGGACAAGCGCTGGATCGACCCCCCCGCGACCTTCGCCGCAGGGGCGTTCCCCTCACCCACCGACAACCAACGGACCTACTTGAACCTCAAACGATCCCGGCACCATTCGACAAAGACGGTGCCGCCGCGGCGGTCGCTCAGGACGATCTTGGATTCAAGCGCGTCATGGTCCAACAACATCGCCCACGCGGACGTCGGCGCCGACGCCACATCCCCAATGCCTCGAGCCTCGTGACCCACGCGCTGAAGCGCCGGCACCTTTCGCGGAGAACCGCGAGGCTGGTTCTCGCGTTGACTTACTCCGCGACGTAGACCGCCCGTCCTTCATTTTCCCGCAGCCGCTCGAGGCTCAGCGCGGGCCTCGCGCAGTACCGCAGCAGGCGCCCCAGCCCATCGCGACCCCTGCCCCGGCCACCGTACTGGCATGCAGGCTGTCCCCCGCGTGAGCTCCGCAGCCCGTACGCCTCCCGGGATGCCTTGCCGGCGGATTCACCAGCAGTCCACGCTCGTCCACGTGGGCAAGCTGTTCGAGACGCAGGGCCGTCTGCGCAGCTTGTTCCAGCGCATCGGGCTCGGCCTCCAGCGACTGCCGCTCAGCAGAAGAAAGGCCCTTCTTGCCCAACCAAGGCGTCACCCGAACCGCGAGCTGCTCCGAAAGCTCCGACAGGCTTTCCACGGGGTGTTCTTTCATGTAGCCCGGGGACTCCAACGGATGGTAAGGGGGACCAAGGCACGACGACGAGCGACGGGGACGTCTGCGACCTCCCCTCCCCCGCTCGTCGCCCCAAGACAAGCTCAGTCGGAAAGGATGTCTTTGTCGAGCTTTCCTTCGGACGGTCCCGCCATGGACGCTGAGTTCAGAAGGTAGTCCAAGTTCGCGTCCCATTCCTCCACCTTGGCCGTCACAATCGTCTTGGCGCCTGACGTGGCCGCCGTGGCCTTGCCATAAAAGTACCCTGTCTCATAGCTGCCAAAAGCAGGGACCGAAAAGGTGCTGCTTGTGGCGGATGACGAATAGGCGCCGCCACTTGCGGTCGCCACCGTAGCAAAGCTGGTTCCCTCAACCTTGACCTTCACACCATTCATATTGAGGCACCCGGTGTTTTGGACCTTGATCTTGAACTTGAATAGCTCGTTCTTGTTCAGTGTTGTTCCTTGCGATGGAAGCAATGCGTAGCTCGTGACGGTAACGTCTACGCTTTTGGTAGGATAGCTCGAAATGGCCGCTTTGATATCTTCGATAACACCCATGATACTAACTCCTGATGTTGAAAACGCGTGGTGATTTTGTAAGCTAAAAAATGGGCTTGACTCACCAATGGTTATAGCCTGTTGACGATGGTCGACGTCGCGCCAAGGTCGGATCTGGCAACGCACGTAGTGGCACCCAACTCAACGGCTACCCTTGCCGTTGACCCAACATAATACTGGCGAACTTCCGAGACCATGACGAACCAAGTGACATTTCGTTGCCAGGTCCGGGGCCTTGTTGTCGGACCGCCGCAACCACCTTCTCCGCCGAAGCGTGGAGACTACCTACCTGAGCGCGCCTTCGCGCACATTCGCGGCGAAAAAGGAGCGGAAATAAGACCCTGAAAAAATCCTCGTCATGTTGGCGCCGACCAGCAAGCGCTGGGCAGATGAGCAGTCGGCCCGTGCCTTACCAGCCTTACCTCCAAGCAATCGCAAACACCGCGGCTGTGGATGTGCTTCGCGAACTCAGCGTCTTTGCGCCTCCAGCCGACGATCCAGAGACCTCAGATAACATACCATGTAACGTCGATACGATACTGAGCGGCGCATTGCTGCACGCAAGCAGTTAGGGCAGAACCTGGACGTTTTGGAGAGTGAGGCTCCCAAAGGTGAGCTTGAGGTCTTTCACGCCAGCGCCCCGAGCTACTCCACGAGGAGCTGCCGGGCGACGACGAGGCGCTGAACCTAACTGGTGCCCTCGTATTTCTGCAATACCTTGGCGTCTCGCATGAGCTTTTCCACGGGGTATTCTCTCACGTAGCCGTTGCCACCAAAAACGCTTTTGCGGCCTGGCGACGCCACGCCTCACCCAGGAGACCGACGATGCACGAACATTGCAAAGATCTTCCCGCGACGCTTGCGAACATCTACCCTTCGCCGCGGGCCGACGTACGCCCCTCGGCGGCGGGAGCTCGGAAGCGCATCGCGCTCACCTTCGACGATGGACCTTCGAAGTCGGACCCCTCGAATACACACCAGCTCATCGAGCTGCTCGCGAGCTTCGGTCGGAACTTCGACACGTTGGTCCGGGCGACGTTCTTCTTTCAGGGGGTCAACATCGACCCCAACATCTACCACGACAACCCCGTCATTCGCGCCCATCGCGAGGGCCACCTCGTGGCGAATCACAGCACGTCTCACCCGGAGTTCTCGAAGCTCTCTCGCGAGCAGATGCGCAGCGAGATTCAGCGGACCAACGACTTGATCAAGCAGCTCGGGGTGCCGACGCCCGGCTTCTTCCGCGCGCCGTATGGGGACCTCGATGGCAGCGACCTCCGTGAGGTGCTGGCGGAGCTCGGGGTGACTCACGTGGGTTGGCACGTCGACTCCGTCGACTGGAGCGCGGACTCGTTCCACCGGATCGTGAAGCGAGTCGTGGAGGGCGTGATGAACAGCAGTCGCAGCGACGTCGTGGTCCTCTTCCACGATGGCCCGGAGAACCGGGCGAAGACGGTGCAATGCATCGACGCGTTGGTCCCCGCGTTCCTCGGCTTGGGCTGCGAGTTTCTCCGCGTCGATCAGATCTACCTCGATTGACGCGCGAACCGCGGAACGCGCAGGTGCTTCGAGAGACCTCGAAGGAAGTGGAGTTCGCCCCGGTGTCGATCGCCGCGGCCGAACGAGAGGAGCACGGCGTGCGCCGGCTTCGCGACGTCGCCGGGAGGTTCGAAGCGGAGCACCGCCGACGCAAAGGGAGCCCCTGCCGGAGCATCGCGCTGGTGCTTCTTGGCCTTCTCCAGGATCGCCGAGAGCGGTACCGTCTACGGGTCGAGGCCGTCGCCACCCCTCCAGCCACCGCCCGTCGTCTGCACCGACACCCTACGACGTTCGCTACGATCACGAGCGAAAGCAAAGCCATCTCCTGCGCACTCAGGTGTGCCCGCAGCGTGCTACGAATGCACTGTGCACGCCTTGCGCTTGGGGTGCGGGCCTTTGCGTGTTCGCTGACCGAAGCTCGAGCAAGGCCGGGGATCTTCACGGCCAGCAGATGATCGAGATGTTGGCGAGCACTGGCGCGCCGCATGCTGAAAGGGGCGGGCCCAGTGTGCCCGTGGGCGCGTCGCGCCCGAAGGCTCCCATGTCCAGCAACCCGACCGCCGACTCGAAGAGCGACGAGCAAGTGGACGATCCGCGCGATAGGCTCACCGAGGTGTGGGGAGTCGCGTCTGCGGACTCACACGCCTCAGACTTGGCCGGCGACCTGGCGGAGCGGGGACAGGTCGATGGCTGCTGGCAGAACGAGAATGGCGATGGCAGAGAGGGGCTGCGAAAGCGCGAGGCGCGGCGATTGTCCTCGACGTCCGTGACTCCCGTCGTCTCGGCGGAGCTGTTCGCGATCCCGGTCGACGAGGGCTTCATCGTCTATGCGCCGCTCCGGCGGGCCGCGTTCGTGGCCAACGCGCGCGTCGTGTGCTTCATCGCCGCTCTGCAAAAAGGCCGGTTCGATCGAGCGGCCGACCCCGACGGAGCGCTGACGGAACTCCTCCGCCGGCTTCAGATCGTGGATGGCGGACCAGAGGTCGTTCCCGTGACCACGTTCGAGGGCACCCCCGAACCGACGGCGATCACGCTCTTGCTGACGACCACATGCAACCTGCGCTGCACGTACTGCTACGCATCCGCCGGCGACACGGCGCCCACCAACATGGGTCTGGACACCGCGATCCGCGGGATCGATTTCGTTGCAGCGAACACCGCAAGACGGAGAGCCCCGGTGTTCGAGATCAACTATCACGGCGGCGGCGAGCCGTTCAACAACTGGCGCGTCATGAAGGAGTCGCTCGTGTACGCTCGTGCCAAGGCCCGCGAGCTGGGGCTCGAGCCTCCGGTTGCGTCGGCCGCCAGCAACGGGGTGCTGCTGGACGAACAGATTGATTGGATCGTCGCTAATCTGAATGGCGGCATGAGCCTATCGTTCGACGGGTTGCCTGCGGCACACGACCGCCACCGGCTGACGGTTCATGGTCAGGGATCGAGCGCTCGCGTGATGGAGACGCTGCGCCGGTTCGATGCCGCTGGTTATGCCTACGGCATTCGCATGACGGTAACGTCCGACCAGATCGAGCACCTTGCCGACTCCGTGGAGTTCATCTGCGCGAGCTTCGGCCCGCGGCGGATCCAGATCGAGCCGGCGTACGAGATGGGACGCTGGAAAGGCGCACCCAGCGCCGAGACCGATG